>JBPEXA010000534.1:0-1585 GCA_052032135.1 Thermoanaerobaculia bacterium
AACATCGACGGCACCTTAGCGAATCTCGAGGTCGGGCGTCAGCGACCGGCGGGCTCGTCGGCGCCCGCGGCATCCTCTCGATCGTCGCCGATCGCGATCAGCCGGCTCGGGGTGCGCACCAGCAGCACCCCCTCGGAGACCGCCGGCGTCGCCATCAGCGGCTCACCGAACTCGTGCCGGGCGACTTCGCGATAGCCGGGCGCCGCCTCCAGCACGTACATCACCCCCTCCTCGGTACCGGTGTAGAGCTTGCCGTTGACGGCGATCGGCGAGGCGGTGAAGGTGCCGCGCTGCGAAAAGCGCTCCTTCGACAGCGCGTCGCCCGTCGCCGCGTCGTAGGTGACCAGGATGCCGTTGTGGTGCACCACGAACAGCATGCCGCGGTAGAGCAGCGGCGTCGGCATGTAGGCGCCTCCCCGATCGTGGCTCCACACCAGCCCCGCGTCACCCCCGTTTCCGGCGTCGATCTCGCCGGTGAGGGACGGCGGGATCGCGTAGATCGGCTTGATCGGAGGGTATCCGGCCGAGACGTAGACCACGCCGTCGCCGACCACCGGCGTGGCGATCACCAGCTCGGAGTTGGGGCCGAGGCTCCACAGCGCCTCGCCCGTCGCCGGATCGTAGGCGTGGATGCGCGAGCCGTTGACGACCAGCTGGTCGCCGTCGACGGTCGGGAAGACGGCGGGCGTCGCCCACGACGGCGCCACCTCCCGGCTCACCCGCCACAACTCCTCGCCGTCGCTCAACCGCCAGGCGGCCAGGTACGGCCCCTCGTGGACGTCGACCTGGAGGATCACCCGGTCTCGCCAGATGACGGGCGAGCTGGCGAACCCCCACTCGATGCCCGGGTCGGAGAAAGCGCCGGCGTTGAGGCCGCCGAGCTCGCGATGCCAGAGGATCGATCCGTCGAGATCGAGCACGGCGAGACCGGCGGTCGGGAAGACGACCGCCAGGTAGCGGCCGTCGGTGACCGGTGACGAGTTGGCCTGGCTCGCCTTGAAATGGCGGCGGGTGAGCGGCACTTCGCGGCCGACCTCGGTCGTCCACAGGCGGTCGCCGCTCCGTTTGTCGAAAGCGATCACCTGCCAGCTGTGCTCCACCGCCTCCTCGACGGGGGTCCCCTCGCCGGTGAGCCCGGTCCGTAGGCCCTGCTCGATGCCGTCGGCGACCGCGGTGGTGACGAAGATGCGGTCGCCCCACACCACCGGGCTCGAATTGCCGAGCCCTTCGAGCTCGGCGATCCAGCGGATACCGTCCCCGGTCTCCAGGTCCCAGGCGACGGGCGCCGCATCGCCATCACCGATGCCGCTCGCATTGGGGCCGCGGAAACCGGGCCAGTGCACCGTGCGGTCGTCGTCGTCGTCGCCGGCCGCCACGAAGCCGTCGAAACCGACCGGCTCGGCGACCGCACGCCGCATCGACACCGGAGGGGACTCCGGGCGCTGCACGCCGATCCCTTCGATCGTGCCGGCGCGGCCGAAGAAGCTGGCCGACACCTCGCCGGAGGCGGTGCGGAAGAGCTCCTCGCCGATCACCTCGAGGGGCTGGAAGGGACCGTCGTCGAGCCGCAGGCGGAGGACCCCCT
>JBPEXA010000535.1:0-2722 GCA_052032135.1 Thermoanaerobaculia bacterium
AGGTGTCGCCTCGCGAGCCGGCCGTCATCTATCGCGGGCGGGAGCTCGAGCTCGACGCCGTGGTTCCCCGCATCGGCGCCACCCACACCTTCTACGGCAGCGCCATCGTGCGCCAGTTCGAGATGCTCGGCGTCGCGACCGCCAACCACGCCGGCTCGATCGTCCTCGCCCGCGACAAGCTGCGCAGCCTGCAGGTGCTCGCCCGCGAGGGGGTCGACCTGCCGGAGACCGGCTTCGCCCACTCGATCAAGGACACTCGCGGACTGCTCGAGCGCGTCGGGGGCGCTCCGGTGGTCGTCAAGCTGGTCGAGGGGACCCAGGGGGTCGGGGTGGTGCTCGCCAGCACCAACACCGCCGCCGAGTCGGTCATCTCGGCGTTCCGGCAGCTGGAGGCGGACATCCTGGTCCAGGAGTTCATCGCCGAGGCGGAGGGGAGCGACACGCGCGCCTTCGTGGTCGGCGATCGCGTGGTCGCCGCGATGCGGCGCCAGGCGCCGCCGGGTGAGTTCCGCTCCAACCTCCACCGCGGGGGGACGGCGCGCAAGGTCGAGCTGAGCGCCGACGAGTCGGCGACCGCGCTGCTCGCCGCCCGCACCATCGGCCTCGGCGTCGCCGGCGTCGACATGATCTCCTCGTCGCGAGGCCCGCTGGTCCTCGAGGTCAACGCCTCGCCCGGCCTCGAGGGGATCGAGGGGGCGACCGGCGTCGATGTCGCCGGCGCCATCATTCAGCACGTCGAGGAGCTGGTGGAGGAGGCAGGATGAAGAGCGTGCCGTTGAAGGTGGGTGGGGTGACGGTGAAGCGGGGACAGCGCCGCCGGCTGGAGATCCCGGTCGCACGGCTCCCCACCGGCACGGCGTTGTCGCTCCCCGTCACCGTGCTGCGCGGTCGCAAGCCGGGGCCGACCATCTGGCTGAGCGCCGCGCTGCACGGCGACGAGATCAACGGCACCGAGATCATCCGGCGGGTCGTGCTGCAGCTCGATCCGAAGTCCCTCAGCGGCGCCGTGATCGCGGTGCCGATCGTCAACGTCTACGGCTTCATCGAGCGCAGCCGCTACCTTCCCGATCGGCGCGACCTCAATCGCAGCTTCCCCGGCTCGGCCTCCGGCTCGCTCGCCTCGAGGCTCGCCAACCTGTTTCTGAAGGAGGTCGTCTCGCACTGTTCGCACGGGATCGACTTCCACACCGGAGCCCGCCATCGGACCAATCTCGCTCATCTGCGAGCCGACCTCGCCGACGAGGAGGCGCGCCGCCTCGTCGAGGCCTTCGGCGCTCCGCTGATCTTCAACGCCAAGCGGATCGTCGGGTCGCTGCGGGCCGAGGCCCACCGGCGCGAGATCCCGATCCTGGTGTTCGAGGCGGGCGAGCCGCTGCGCTTCGACGAGCGGTCGATCGAGATGGGGGTGCACGGCACGCTGCGGGTGATGGCCGCCCTCGGCATGGTGCCGGAGACGATCGCGCCACCACCGCCGCCGACCGTGGAGGCGACCCGCGCGGTCTGGCTGCGGGCGACCCGCAGCGGCATCCTCCACCTCGCCACCTCGATGGGGGAGGTGACCCGCAAAGGAGAAGTGCTGGCGCGGATCGCCAATCCCTTCTCCGGCCGCCGCCGCATCCTGCGCGCGCCGTTCGACGGGCTGGTGTTCGCGCAGAGCACCAACCCTCTCGTCTACCAGGGGGACGCGATCCTCCATCTGGCGCGCATCCGCGGTGGTGTCGAGGCGAGCGCGATCGTCAGCCTGTCGAACGGAACGCGCGAGGTCCGACCGCGACCGAAGAAGAAAGCCAAGGCGAAGGCGAAGCGGGGCGCGAAGCCGGCGGCGACCGCCGAGAAAGCGTCCGGCTCGAAGCGGCCGGCGGGCCGATCGACGACCGGAGCGGCGAAGGAGGGAGGGAAGGCGTCCGCCAGCAAGAAGCCCGCCAGCAAGAAGCCCACTAGCAAGAAGCCCGTCAGCAAGAAGCCCGCTAGCAAGAAGAGCGGGAGCAAGAAGCCCGGCGACAAGAAGGCCGGCAACGACAAGGGCGGGAGCCCGAAGACCGGGAGCGGGGCGGCGAGGGCGTCGGACGCCTCCACGGTGGACGAGGCGTCCTAGCGGCGGTCCGTCTCGCCGGCCTTGACCTCGCCCCAGAGCGCCTCGAGCCGCTCGAGGGGGACCTCTCCGAGGACGTCGCCGCCGGCGGCCAGCCGCTCTTCCACGGCGCGAAAGCGTCGCTCGAACTTGCGCGTCGCCGCCGTCAGCGCCGCCTCCGGATCGACGCTCAAGTGGCGCGCCAGGTTGGCGACGGTGAACAGCAGATCGCCGACCTCCTCGCCGAGCCGGTCGCGATCGGCGTCCCCGCGGTCGAGCTCCTCGCGCAGCTCCTGCCGCTCCTCGTCGAGCTTGTCGAGCACCTCCGACGGCTGCCGCCAATCGAAGCCGACCCCGGCAGCCTTCTGCGTCACGCGGAAGGCGCGCACCAGCGCCGGCAGGGTGTCCGGCACCCCGGAGAGCAGGGAGGACGAGGACGAGCGCGCCTTGCGGCGCTCCCACGATCGGCGGACCCCGGCCGCGTCGTCGATCGTCTCGTCGCCGAAGACGTGCGGATGGCGCTCGATCATCTTGGCCTCGATGCCGTCGATGACGTCCTCGACCCGGAAGCGGTCCGCCTCCTCCGCGAGCCGCGAGATGAAGGCGACCTGGAACAGCAGGTCGCCGAGCTCCTCGCGGATCCGCTCCCAC
>JBPEXA010000536.1:0-1788 GCA_052032135.1 Thermoanaerobaculia bacterium
GGCGGCGCGCCACTGCGACGCCGAGCCGCTCGACCTCGAGGCGACGGTGCGGGAGGGGAACCTCGGCGTCGTCCCGTGGTTGAGCGACCGCTCGCGCCAGGTTCTCGAGGAGCTGGCGGCCGGCGGCGCTTCGACGCTCCTCGACGCGCTGCGCAGGGAGTACGTGCATGCCGGCGACTGAGAGCACGGACGCGCCGCCGCCGGACGGTCTGGGGCTCTACGTCCACGTCCCCTTCTGCCGCACCCGCTGCCGCTACTGCGACTTCTACCGGGTGGGTGAGAACCGCGCCCGCATCGAGCTCTTCCTCGCCGCCCTCGAGCGGGAGGTCGCCGCGGTCGAGCCGCCCGCCGGTCGCACCGTCGACTCGATCTTCGTCGGCGGCGGCACACCCTCGCTGTTGACTCCCGAGCAGCTCGCCGGCGTGCTGGCGATGCTGCGGTCGCGGTTCACCGTCGACGCCGACTGCGAGGTGTCGATCGAGTGCAATCCGTCGGATCTCTCCCTCGACCGCCTGCTCGCCTACCGGCAGGCGGGCGCCAACCGGGTGAGCCTCGGCGTCCAGGCGTTCTGCGACCGCGAGCTCGAGCTGCTCGGCCGACGCCACGACGCGCGGCGGGCGGCCGATGCCGTCGGCTGGGCGCGGACGGCCGGCTTCGAGCGCATCAGCCTCGATCTGATGCTCGGCATCCCCGGGCAGACCGCCGCCAGCTTCCGACGCTCGACCGAGACCGCGCTGGCGCTGGCGCCCGACCACCTCAGCGTCTACATCCTCGAGGTGCACGCCGGCAGCGAGATCGACGGGCTGCGGCGGCAGCGTCCCGGCCTCTTCCCCTCCGACCGCAGCCAGTGCCGCCGCTATCAATGGCTCGCCGAACGGTGCGTCGAGGCGGGCTGGGAGCACTACGAGATCTCCAACTTCGCGCGGCCCGGCGCTCGCAGCCGCCACAACCTGAAGTACTGGCGACGCCACGACGTGATCGGCTTCGGCCCCTCCGCCCACTCGATCCTCGGCCGCCGCCGGTGGTCGCGGCCGCGCGATCTCGCGGGCTATCTCGTCGATCCGACGGTGGCGGTCGAAGAGCCGACCGACCCCTCGGGGGAGGAGATCTTCCTCGGCCTGCGGCTCAGCGACGGGCTGGCGGTCGAGCGCCTCGCCGACCTGCTCGACCTCGGCGTCGGCGAGTGCGATCGCCGCCTCGACCGCGTCGCGCCGTGGCTCGAGCGCCGCGCCGGGCGGGTGCGCTTCACCATCCCCGGCTACCTGCTGTCGAACGCCGTCCTCGCCGAGCTGCTCGATCCGCGGGGCGCGGCGTGAGCGGGGCACTGCGCGTCGACCTGCGCTCCGACACCGTCACCCGTCCGACCGCCGAGATGCGGCGGGCGATGGCGGAGGCCGAGGTCGGCGACGACACCTTCGGCGAGGACCCGACGGTGCGGCGCCTCGAGGAGCTCGGCGCCGGCCTCGTCGGCCAGCAGGCGGCGCTCTTCGTCCCCAGCGGCATCATGGGCAACGAGATCGCCCTCCATCTGCTGGCGCCGCCCGGCAGCGAGGTGGTCTGCGGCGCCGAGTCGCATCTGATCGACTGGGAGATGGGGGCGATGGCGGTGATCTCCGGCCTGCTGCCGCACCCGCTGGCGACCACCAGCGGCCGCCTCGATCCCGACGACGTCGACCGGCTGCTGGCGAGCCGTCACCGCTTCAGCACCCCGATCGGCCTGGTGTCGATCGAGAACACCGTCAACATGGCCGGCGGCACGGTGGTCGACGTCGCCGCCACCGGACGCCT
>JBPEXA010000537.1:0-1957 GCA_052032135.1 Thermoanaerobaculia bacterium
CCTCGCCTGCGGCGGAATCCCCCCTAGCCTCCGGCGGAATCCGCCCTCGCCTCCGGCGTAATCTCGAAGTAAGCCCCCACCCGGCACGATGCTCGCGCACTGCTCGCCCCGTCGAAAGGAGCGCAGACGATGATCGCACCGAGCGAGACCCCCGTCGCAGACCCCGTCCGCAAGCCGGCCCGCAAGCGCATCAAGAAGCTCGAGGTGATGGTCGCGGACGTCATCCGCGAGACGCACGACGCCGCCACCCTGCTGCTGTTCACCGGCAACGACCGGCTGGAGTACGAGGCGGGCCACTTCCTGACCATCGACCCGCACCAGTTTGCCGCCCTCGACCGCTTCATCGCCTTCTTCGAGGATCGCAAGGGGCGCAAGGAGCCGCAGCGCGCCTATTCGCTGTCGTCGGCGCCGCACGAGGACTACCTGGCGATCACCGTCAAGGAGGAGGCCTACCTCTCCGGCGTCACCGAGTACCCGCCGCTGCTGTCGCCGCTGCTCGTCCACCGCACCCAGCCCGGCACCCGCATGACGGTGACCGGCTTCAGCGGGCCCTACGTCCTCCCCCCCGACATCGAGGATCGGACCGACCACCTGGTCCACGTCTGCGCCGGCTCGGGGGTGGTGCCGAACTTCAGCATCCTCAAGCACGCCCTCGCCGCCGGCCTCGAGCTGCGCCACACCTTCGTCTACGGCAACAAGACCTACGACGACATCATCTTCCGCCAGGCGCTCGCCGAGCTCGAGCAGGAGCACCCCGATCGGTTGCAGGTGGTGCACGCCCTGAGTCGCGAGGAGGACGCCCCGCGGCACGGCCCCGGCTACCACGTCGGGCGGGTCGATCTCGCGCTGCTCGAGCGGGCGATCCCCGAGCCCGACGCGGTCGAGGTGTTCGTCTGCGGGCCAGGGATCGGCAAGTGGGACCGCCAGCGGGCCCGCGAGCAGGAGGTGGAGCCGGCGCCCCGCTTCCTGGAGGGCGTCCTCGGCGCCCTCGAGGCGCTCGGCGTCCCCACCGCCAGGGTCCACCAGGAAAGCTACGGCTGAGCCGGGACGCCGGCGAGCGACGGCCGGAAGACGGCCGCCCGGGTCGCCGGGCGGCGGGGTCGCTCGTGCTACCCTGAGCGGCCGTCCGGGGCCGACGCCGCCGAGCGGGGCGGGGCGACGGGAGAGGCGCCGCCGCCGGGTAGGGACCGACGCCGATGACCTTCCTCTTCTTGCAGATCGCCCTCTGGCTGCTGATCGCCGGCGTCCTCGGTCTGGCGCTCGGCTGGTGGCTGGGGCGCGCCTTGACCGCCGGGCGACTTTCGCAGGCGGAAGCGGCGTGGCAGGGTCGCGTCGCCACCCTCGAGGATCATCAACGGCAGCTCCACGCCGAGCGCGACGAGCTGACCTCGAGCCTCAACGACCTGCAGACGGCGCGCAGCCACGCCGAGGAGCGGGCGCGAGTGCTGTCGGAGAACCTCGCCGAGTCGGAGCAGATCCTCGCCCAGGAGCGGCGGCTGGCGGAGGAGGAGGCGGAGCAGCGCGCCGACGAGGTCCGCAACCTCCGCGGCCAGATCGAGACCTGGCGCGACGAGCTGCACAAGCTCCAGGAGTCCCGGGAGAGCGACGCTTCCGAGGTCGAGCGCCTCGAGCAGCGCCACCTCGCCCAGCAGCGGCGCAGCGAGGAGCTGGAGGCGACGCTCGCCCGCACCCGCCAGCGGCTCGCCGAGCTCGAGCGGACCCGGATGCCCGACAGCGACGCCGAGGAGCTGCGCGCCGAGGTGGTGCGGTTACGGAAGGTGAAGGCGGAGTTCCAGGAGTGGATCGCCGGTGAGGCGCGCCGGGAGGCCGACCACGAGAGCACCCTCCGCCTGCTCGACGCCACCACCGACGAGCGCGACGCCGCGCTCGCCGACCTCGATCGCACCCGGGAGCGGCTGGCGGCGACCGAGCGGCAGATCGAAGAGCGATCGGCGGC
>JBPEXA010000538.1:0-4066 GCA_052032135.1 Thermoanaerobaculia bacterium
GGTCCCGCGACCATCGCGGGATCCTCTCTCCTCAGGCAGGCAGCCCGGCTAGGGTAGGCCGGGCTGCCTGCCGATTTTTCCGCCGTCTCGGGCGCGGCTGGGCGGCGCTGCGCGCCGTCGAGTGCGTGGTACATTCTTCCTGCCCATCGGCATCCGGGCGCCGCGGGAGCGTCGAGGCCGGCCGGTGCGCAGGGAGCCTCTCTTGAGACCTGCCGATCGAGTACGGTTGACCCCGGGGCGACGCGTCCTCTTCCTGACCAAGGACCCCGAGCTGATCCGCCGCCAGCTGGCCGGTGAGCTCGACCTGAGGATGGCGGACCTCTCCGTCGACGACCTGCTCGACGACATCAACACCGACGCCATGACGCCGGCGTGGGTCTGCTTCAGCTACCGGCCCGAGGACATCGCGCGGGATGCCTACGCCGGCCTCGTCGTCGACGGCGAGCGGCTGTTTCCCCGCGACGCTCTCGCCGACGGCGGCTTCGAGGTGATCGTCTCCGGGCTGCGCAAGGGGGTCGGCAGCTCCCGCGAGACCGCGGTGCAGGCGGAGAAGTGGAGCGGCATCCGCATCGCCATCGCCGCTTCCTTCGCCCCCATCCACGCCGCCAACAACATCAATCAGGGCGTGTTGATGGGCGACCACGCGATGCTCGAGCGCCTGCAGGCGGGAGAGGCGCTGCCGCTCGAGGCGTTCTACCGCGACTTCGATCCCATCACCCGGCTGATCGTCCGCTCCGGCGGTCTCTTCCCGTTCGCCAAGGCGGTCGCCGCCGGCGAGGTCGAGCTGCCGATGACGTCGACCCCCGATCGGCCGATGACGATGAGCGAGAAGATCCTCGCCCGTCACCGGCTCCGGCCCGGCTCCGACTGCGTCGCACCGGGGGATCCGCTGGTGGTCCGCGTCGACGGCGGCTACTCGCACGAGTTCACCACCGCCCAGGTCCATCACTTCCTGCGCGAGGAGTACGGCGACGACTACCAGCTGGCCGACCCGCAGAGCTTCGCGGTGTTCGAGGACCACCTGATCTACGCCGACGACGTCCCGCGCATGCGCCCGTTCCTCGACAAGATCGAGCGGCTGCGGGAGCTGCAGAGGGAGTTCCAGCGCCACACCGGGGTGCGCGACTTCTCGGCGCGCGACGGCGTCTCGCCGGGAATCTGCCACGAGGTCGCCCGCCATCAGCTGATCTCGCCGGGGCAGTTCATCCTCGCCACCGACTCCCACACCTGCATGGGGGGCTGCAACAACGCGCTGACCTGGGGGGTCGGCGCCACCGAGTACGCCAGCCTCGTCTACTCCGGCTTCACCACCGTCGAGGTGCCGGAGTCGATCCGTTTCGAGCTCGAGGGATCGCTGCCCGAGGGGACGACCGCCAAGGACCTGATGCTCTACATCCTCCTCGAGTACGCCCGCCCCCAGATGACGCTGAATCGGGTGATCGAGTTCACCGGTCCCGGCGTGGCGAGCCTGTCGATGGACGAGCGGGCGACCCTCACCAACATGGCGACCGAGTGCTCGGCGCGCGGCGCCATCGTCGAGGCCGACGAGGAGACCTTCGCCTGGATCGCCCGCACGCGGCCCGACGCCGACGTCGATGCGATGCGCGCGGCCGCCGTCGCCCCCGATCCCGGTGCCGAGTACGTCGGCGGCGTCCATCGGATCGATCTCGCTTCGATCCGGCCGATGGTGGCGCACCCCGGTGATCCCGACCACGGCGTGCCGTCCGACCCCACCAACGGAGCGTGGATCGACGAGCTCGGCGAGATTCCGATCGACATCGCCTACGGCGGCAGCTGCACGGCGGGCAAGATCGAGGATCTCGACTTCTACCACCGCGTGGTGCGGGAGGCGGTCGACAACGGCCTGCGGGTGGCCGACGGGGTCGACTTCCTCATCCAGTTCGGCTCCCGCGAGGTCGAGGCGTACTGCCGCCAAGCGGGCTACCTCGACACCTTCGAGGCCGCCGGCGTGCGCTGGATCCGTCCCGGATGCGGGGCGTGCATCGGCTGCGGCCCCGGAGTGTCCGAGACCGCCGAACAGGTGACGGTGTCGGCGATCAACCGCAACTACAAGGGCCGTTCCGGTCCCGGCCGCCTCTATCTCGCCTCACCGTTGACGGTCGCCGCCTCCGCGTTCACCGGGCGCATCACCGCCTACCGGCCGGGCATGTTCCAACGCGTCGCCACCCCCGCCTGATGGAGCGCACCTTCGCGCTCATCGCCCGCAGTCGCCGCGGCGAGTTCACCGAGTCGTGGCACCACGGGCTGGCGGCGGTGTGCGCGCCGTCCGGCGCTCTCGTGGCGCGGCTGGGCGATCCGACCGCCAAGGCGTTCCTGCGCTCCGCCGCCAAGCCGATGCAGGCGGTGGCGATGCTGCGCGCCGGCTTGAGCCGGGAGGAGGTCAGCGACGCCGAGCTCGCCCTCGCGTGTGCCTCGCACGCCGGCCGCGACCGTCACGTCCAGGGGGTGTCGGGCCTGCTCGCCGGCGGCGACCTCACCGCCGCGGCGCTGCTCTGCGGTCCCCACGAGCCGTTCGACGCCGAGGCGGCCGGGCGGCTGCGGGCGCGAGGCGAGGCACCGTCGGCGCTCCACAACAACTGTTCCGGCAAGCACGCCGCCATGCTGCGCACCTGCCGCCGGGTCGGCTGGTCGCTCGGCGACTACGTCGCCGCCGACCACCCGCTGCAGCGCGCCATCGAGGCGACGCTCGACCGCTTCTGCCGCACCGGGGGGGGTTCGCTGGGCAGCGCGCGGGACGGTTGCGGCGTCCCGACCTACCGCGCGCCGCTGGTCGCCACCGCCACCGCCTACGCCGCCTTCGCCGATCCGCGGGTGCTCTCCGAGCCCGAGGACGTCACGGCGGCGGAGCGCGTCTTCGGGGCGATGACCGGTCATGCCGATCTGGTCGCCGGCCCCGGCCGCTTCACCACGCGCTTGATGGAGGTCGCGGCTGGTCGCCTGCTGGCCAAGGAGGGTGCCGACGGCTTCTATGCGGTCGCGGTGCGCGGGGCGACGCCGCTCGGCATCGCCGTCAAGGTCGCCGACGGCAGCGACGCCTGCCGGCCGCCGGTGGTCCTCGACATCCTGCGGCAGCTCGACGTGCTCGACGAGGTCGAGCTGGAGGCGCTCGCCGAGTTCCGGCGCCTCCCTCGCACCGACTGCCGAGGCCGGGAGATCGGCGAGCTGGTCGGCGCCGTCGAGCTCGACTGGGAGGAGCGGTGACGGGCCGGTCGGTGACGGGCCGGTGGCCGCTCGTCGCCTCGACGATCGCCGCCGCGCTGACGGCGGCCTGTGCCGCCAACGGCCGCCAGCCCGCCGAGCCCCCGCGCTACCGGACGGTCAGCCCCGGCGTCGCCTTCGAGATGATCAAGGACAGCGCCGAGCTGGTGATCCTCGACGTCCGGCCGCGGGACGAGTACTTCTCGTCCGCCGGTCATCTCGATGGCGCCGTCAACCTGCCCGCCGCCTCACTGGCGGCTCGCTACGACGACCTGCGGCTGTCGCCGGAAGAGACGGTCCTGGTCTACGGCGGCGACGGCGGCAGCGAGCAGATCGAGGCGGTCGCCTGGCTGGTCGCTCACGGGCAGCGCTTCGTGGCGCAGATCTCCGGCGGCCTCGAGGGGTGGCTGGAGGCGGGGTTCCCGGTCGTCGTCGAGGAGCTCGTCAGCCCCTCGCCGGAGGTCGACGCCGGCCCGGCGGGCCCGCGGCGTCAACCGGCGTAGCCGAGGGCGGAGAGGGTCTCGCGATCGGGCGCCGGCACGCGGTCGAAGACGACGCCGGCCCCCGCCAGCTCGTCGTCCGGCGGCGAGACGTGGACGACGCGCGCCTCGGCGTGGACGATCTGCGAGCCGAAGGCGATCTCGACGCTCAGCAGCTCGCCGATCGAGAGCTCGCGGTCGGATTCGAGCCGCGCGCCGCCGGCGCTGACGTCGAGGGTGCGGCCGAGGCGGGCGAGCGGCTCGATCACCAGCCCGGAGCGGATCGGCGCGAAGGAGACGATGTAGCGAGCCGGCAGCCGCTCGAAGCGGCGCCGCTCACGCGCTCTTGACGTCGACTGCTCCAGGTC
>JBPEXA010000539.1:0-3450 GCA_052032135.1 Thermoanaerobaculia bacterium
CGCGGCGCGACCTTCGCTGCCGAGTGTGGCGGCAGCGCCGTTGCTGTCGGTCGCGGCGCGACCTTCGCTGCCGAGCGTGGCGGCAGCGCCGTTGCTGTCGGTCGCGGCGCGACCTTCGCTGCCGAGCGTGGCGGATTCTCCTCTGCTGTCGGTCGCGGCGCGACCTTCGCTGCCGAGCGTGCCAGAAGTGCCGTTGCTGTCGGTCGCGATCGCCATCGAGGGGGAGCCGGAAGCGAGGGCTTCGTTGGCGGCGCTGCTGCGGCGCGACCTCGAGCGGACGCCGCTCGCCCACGAGGTCGCCATCGACGTGGCGCCGACCGCTCCGCTGCTCGCTCGTCTCGAGGTGCGGATCGATCGCTCGCCCGGTGGGCCACGGCTCGCTCCCACCGGCCCCGGAGGGAGGGCGACGCCGGGGTGGCTCGTCCACGCCGCCCTGCGCGCGGCCGAGGCGGTCGGCATCGCCGTCGACACCGTCGATCGGCGCTCGTCGTGGATCGGGCAGCTGGTCGCCCGCTCGACCGCCGCTTCGAGCGCTCCGGTCCCGTCTCCCACCCTGCGGCTGACCGTCGGCGATCCGACCGTCGCGGCCTCGTGGCTCGCCGCCATCGTCCGGCGCCTCGATCACCTCACCGGCCCGCCGATCTGGGAGCAGCAGTTCCTGGTCGCCTTCGATCGAGTCTGGCTGCGCCGCGACCTCTACTGGCTCGGGATCGTGCTGTGGATGGTCAGCTGGTGGCGCTCGCGGCGAGGGGTGACGCCGGACCGCCCGCGAGCCCGAGAGTTCCGCTGGCTGGCCGCCGCCGCCTGGTGGATCGCCCCCCCGTTCGCCGCCCTGCTGGTGTCGCTGCCGATGGCCGCCACCTGGACGCCGCTCCCCGCCTTCGCCCGCTGGGCGGCGCTGGCGCCGAGCCTCTGGTTCGCCGTCCGCTGGGCGGCGGCGCTGGTCGACGGCGCGCGGCCGGTCGTCTCCCTGGTGCCGCTCGTGCTGGTCGCCGGTGCGCTCGCCGCCTACGTCTGGCAGGTCGTTCTCGAGCGGACGGCCGGCACGCCCTCTTTGAGATAATCGAGCGATGGCGAAGCTCCCGAGGCACCGTTGGATCGTCACCCTGTCGCTGGCCGTCGGCAGCGCGGCGGTCGCTGCTGCGGCCGCGGCCGATGCCGCGGCATCTGCTGATGCCGACGCCGGCGCGCTGGTCGGCCGCTGGGTGGTCGATCTGCGCCCCACTCCCGACGCCGACCCCTACTTCCAGGAGCTGGTCGTCGAGTCGGTGGAGGGCGGGACGATCACCGGTCGCTTCTACGGCTCGCCGCTGATCGACGGCAGGGTGAACGAAGACTGGGGCACGGTGCGGTGGGCGTTCGCCACCGAGGACGGCTCGGGTCGCTACCACACGGCGGGCGAGCTGCGCGACGGCCGGATGGTCGGCACCACCCACGCGATCGGACGGGGGTTCCTCTCGGTGTGGACCGCCGAACGGGCGGGCTCGGAGGGCGGCGCCGACGGCGACCCTGCGGCGTCCGACGAGAGCGTCGGAGGGCGCAATCCGGCGGCGCCTCCCGAGAGCGAGCAGTTCGCCTTCCTGGTCGGCGACAAGAGCTGCGAATCGCGACAGATGCGACCCGACGGCACGATGGTCGACGCCGGCAGCGCCCGCTGGGAGGGGCGCTGGATCCTCGACGGCTGGGCGATCGCCGACGAGTGGATCTCCGAGCAGCCGGACGGCACCCTCTTCCACGGCGTCAACATCCGCTCGTTCAACCCCGAGAGCCGGCGGTGGGACAACCGCTGGCTCTCCTCCCACACGCTGCAGTGGAAGTACTTCTGGGCGGAGAAGGTCGGCGACACCATGGTGATGACCGGTGGCGAGGGGACCGACCCGGGCGGCGCCTTCGTCGATCGCAACGTCTTCAGCGAGGCGAGCTCCGACGGCTTCCACTGGCGGAAGGACCGCTCGTGGGACGGCGGCGAGACCTGGATCGAAGGGGTCGCCCGCATCGTCTGCCGCCGCGCCGGCTGAGCTACATGTAGGGCATCGGCGGCGTCAGGCCGAGCATCCTCGAATAGACGGTGAGGGCGCCCCGGTGGTGGGCGGTGTGCTCCTCGATCCCCTGCACGATCGCCGCTTTCGGCGCCCCGCCCATCACCGGGCCGTCCGGCAGCGCGGAGAGCAGCTCTTCGTCGCTGCACGCGGCGATGCGGGTGCGGGCGCGCTCGAAGGCGGCCGCGAGCTGCTCGCGGGCGGCGGCGAGGGAGCTGAACTCGCGGGTCCGGCGCTCGTGCCCCTCGAAGTCCATGTCGAAGCCGTCGCCGAACGCTCCCTCGAGGAACCAGTCGACGGTCAGCGCCGCGTGGCCGACGTGCTGGGCGACGGAGTACTGGTCGTCGGTCGGCCGGTAGTCGGAGTGCTCCTCGTTCAGACAAGCAGTCGACCGACCGAAGTAGCTCTCGGTGTCATCGAGCTGCCGGACCAGGACGTCGGCGCGCGCGCTCATCGTCCCTTCCACTCGGCGGGCCGCTTCTCGAGGAAGGCGGCGACCCCTTCCTCCTTGTCCTCGGTCGAGAACGCGAGGCAGAACAGATCGCGCTCGTAGGCGATCCCGTCGTCGATCGACATCCGCTCGCTGGCGCGGATCGCCTCCTTGGCGATCTTGAGGGTCAGCGGGCTCTTGGCGGCGATCTTCCCTGCCAGCTCGAGCGTCTTCTCCCGCAGCTCGTCGGCGGCGAACACCAGCTCCACCAGGCCGATCTCCCGCGCCTCCTGGGCCGAGATCATGTCGCCGGTGAGGATGAGGCGCATCGACTGGCCGACGCCGACCAGCCGCGACAGTCGCTGGGTGCCGCCGCCACCGGGGATCAGGCCGAGGTTGATCTCCGGCTGGCCGAAGCGCGCCCCCTCCGAGGCGACGCGCAGATCGCACGACAGCGCGAGCTCGCAACCGCCGCCGAGGCAGAAGCCGTTGATCATGGCGATCACCGGCTTCGGGAAGCTCGCCATGACGTCGAAGATGCGCGGGCTCGCCATCGCCTCGCGCTGATCGAACGGCGAGCGGCCGGCGAACTCGCCGATGTCGGCGCCGGCGATGAACGACTTCTCGCCGGCACCGGTGATCACCACGGCGCCGACGGAGTCGTCGTCGGCGAGTCGGGGGAGCGTCTCCACCACGGCGTCGCGGACGGCCTGGTTGAGAGCGTTGAGCTTGTCGGGCCGGTTGACGGTCAGCAGGGCGACGCGCCCCTCTCGTTCCACGGTCAGGACTTCGGACATCGGTCGTCTCCTCGTGTCATCGGTGTCGCCAGCGGGGGGTGCGCTTGTCGAGAAAGGCGCTCAACCCCTCGCCCATGTCGGCGGTTCGTGTGAGGTCTTCGGTGTAGAGGCGCTCGCTCTCCTCGAGAGCGGCGGTGAAATCGTGCCGGCGCCGGGCGCGGATGGCGGCGATCGCCAGGCGGCC
>JBPEXA010000054.1:0-2548 GCA_052032135.1 Thermoanaerobaculia bacterium
TCCGGGCGATCGGCGGAACCGCCCTCGACCGGCCGCCGTCGTCGGCTCAGCGCTGGTCGGGGGCGGCGTCGAGCATGCCGATCGCCCGCTGGGCGCTGCGGTTCTCGGGATCGAGCTCGAGCGCCTTCTCGAGGGCGGCGCGGGCTGCCGCGGCATCCCCCGACTGCAGATGGATCATGCCGATCATCGCCCAGGTGTCGGCCTCTTCGGGATGATGCTCGAGACTCTTCTCGAGGGTCTTGACGGCGTCGGCGGGGCTGCCCGCTTCGACCAGGTAGCGGGCGGCGCGCGCCAGGGCGGACGGGGTGAAGTCGTAGACCCCGCTGCCGTAGTGCTCGTCGCGCAGCCGGTCGTAGGCGTCGAGGGCGGCGTCGACGCCGTCGGCGGCGGCGATGTCTCCGAGCTCGACCACGATGTCGCGAGGGGGGTGCGCCATGCCGCGGTGACAGGTGAAGCAGGAGACCACCTGATGCCGGTCGCCCTCGGCGACCACCGGCAGGTTCGCCAGCAGCTCACCGTTGATCGCGCGCACCATCTCGAGCATCCGTCGCGCCGTTCGCTTGGTCGCCTTCTCGTCGCTCGCGAAGTCCGCGCCGACCAGGTTGTCGGGTCCGACGTGGCAGTGATTGCACCGCACCCCGAGGCCGCTCGTCCAGTTGCGCATGATGCCGATCAGCTGCTCGCGGGACATGTCGGCGTCGAGCAGTTGCAGGTTCTCGAAGGTCTCGGGGATCTGGGCCGTCGCCGGCACGGCGATGGCGGCGAACAGCAGACAGGCGGCGGCGCGGCGGTGCATGGCGTCCTCCCTCGCTGGTGGATCAGCGCCGTTCCGGCGCTGGTTCGGGGATTGGATGGTCGGCGCCTATGGTACGGGACGACCGTCGAGGAGGTTTCCGGGCCGAGGGGCTATCATGCCGCCGAGGGCCGGGCGACCATGACCGACAGCCGCACCATCGACTACCCGCAGCTGGTGCTCCGCGCTCTGCGCTCCGCGATCGCCGGCCTCCTCTCGGAGGTCGCCCGCGAGGGTCTGCCGGGGGCGCACCACTTCTTCATCACCTACCGGACGTCGGAGCCGGGCGTCGAGCTCCCCGAGGAGCTCCACCGGCGATTCCCGGACGAGATGACGATCGTCCTCCAGCACCAGTTCTGGGATCTCGAGACGGACGACGACGGCTTCGCCGTGACCCTGCGGTTCGACGGCCGGCAGACGCGGCTCCGCGTACCGTGGACGGCGATGACGGCGTTCGCCGATCCGGAGGCGGAGTTCGGCCTGCAGCTGCGGCCGAGCGGCGACGGCGTCGCGGCGCCGGGGGCGGACGACGCCGCGGACGGTGACGGCGACGACGGCGGAGGCAACGGCGGCCGCGGCACGGTGATCGAGTTCGACGGCCGCCGCCGCCGCGACTGAGGAGCGCTCCCGTGGGCCTGCCAGTGGTCGACGCCAAGCCGCGGATCCGACGGTCGAGGTCGACCCGCTGGCGGGCGTTGGCCCTCATCCTCGTCCACCTGGCGATCGCCGCTCACATCACCCACTGGCTCGTCCGCGGTCGCACCGTGCCGCCGGTCGAGCCGTCGGAGGCCGCCGCCTTCGCCAACGCCGGCATCATCAACGCGGGGCTGATCTTCTTCGTCGTCACCATCGCGCTGACGGCGGTCTTCGGTCGCTTCTTCTGCGGCTGGGCGTGCCACCTGGTGGCGTTGCAGGACCTTTCGCGCTCGCTGCTCGCCCGCTTCGGCCGCCGCCCGACGCCGTTGCGATCGCGCTTCCTCGCCTGGGTGCCGGCGATCGCCTTCCTCTACGCGTTCGTCTGGCCGGCGGTGCGCCGCTACTGGCTGACCGGGTCGCTGGCGGTCACCGGCTTCGAGTTCGAGACCACCGAGTTCTGGGCGACCTTTCCCGGCTGGGTCGTCGGCGCCCTCACCTTCCTCGTCTGCGGCTTCGTGGCGATCTACATGCTGGGCGCCAAGGGGTTCTGTACCTACGCCTGCCCGTACGGAGCGATCTTCGGAGCGGCCGATCGCCTCGCCCCGATGCGGATCCGGGTGACCGACGCCTGCGCCGGCTGTGGCCACTGCACAGCGGTCTGCACCTCCAACGTTCGGGTCCACGAGGAGGTGCGCGACTACGGGATGGTGGTCGACAGCGGCTGCATGAAGTGCCTCGACTGCGTCAGCGTCTGTCCCAACGACGCCCTCTACTACGGCGCCGGTCCGCTACCGATCGGCGCCCGACGGCGGTCGGGGATCGAGCCGGCGCGCCGCGACCGCTGGACGCTCGACGAGGAGATCGTCACGGCGGTCGGCTTCGCGGCCGCGTTCCTCGCCTTCCGCGGTCTCTACGGGGCGATCCCGCTGCTGATGGCCCTCGGATTGGCGGCGGTGCTCGGTGGTGTCGTGCTGCTCGGCTATCGGCTCGTGCGGCAGCCCAACGTCGCCTTCAAGGGGTGGCGGCTCAAGCTCAAGGGGGAGCTGCGGACTCCCGGGGTGATCGCCTGGGCGGCGCTGGCGATCGTCGGGGTGGTCTGGCTGCACAGCGCCGTCGTCC
>JBPEXA010000540.1:0-3750 GCA_052032135.1 Thermoanaerobaculia bacterium
CGCGGCCGATCGGCCGCTGCTGGTCTACTTCTACACCGACTGGTGTCCCTACTGTCGCCAGCTCAACCGGGAGCTGCTGACGACCGACCGCGTGCAGGCGGCGGTCGCGTCGATGGTCGCCGTCCGCATCAATCCGGAGAGCGGGCCCGAGGAGAGCGCCCTCGCCGCGCGGTTCGGCATCCGCGGCTATCCTGCGCTGTTCGTCGACGACGGCTCCGGCCCGCGCCCGATCCGCCGCACGATCGCCAGCGGCAACCGGCAGCGGTTGATGACGCCCGACGAGTTCGCCGCCACTCTCGCCTCCGCGACCCGCTGAATCGCGGTCAGCGCTCCCAGCCGCGAGCGAACGGGATCCAGCGGACCGGCGCCGATCGGCCGCCGTCGACCTCGACGACGGAGATCCCGGGGCCGGCGTCGCCGTCGGTGCACGGCCCGAGAGCGAGCCAGCGACCGCGACCGAGATCGATCAGGTGCTCGAGCGGCATCGGCGCCGACGGACCGCGATCGATCGCACCGTCCTCGACCCACCCTTCCGAGCGCAGCCGGCGCGTCAATCGGACGTCCCGTGCGGTGCCGCGCCGATCGACGAACCAGACCAGGGACGGCACGCCGCGATAGAGGGAGAGGGGGAGATCGGACCACAGCTCCGGCGCCCGGAGCCCGTCGGTGCCGGCGGGGCGCCATGGCACCCGCCGCCAGGTCCGGCCGGCGTCCAGCGAGACGAAGGGGACCGACTCGTGGGTCAGATAGAGGGCTTCGCGCCCGCCGCCGACGAGCTGCCCGCCGGCCGACTCGGGGATCCGGGGGAGGCTCTCCAGCCAGTAGGACGGTTCCCGCTCCCGGTCGAAACGGCCGGTGCCGACGACGATCGCGCCGTCGAGCTGGGGGTCCGGGCGGGCGCCGGGGTTGCCGACCGCCTGCACCAGGAGCCGGCCGCGAGCCTGCCAGCTGCCCGCTGCCTCCGACCACGCCTCGACCTCGACCACGCCGGGTCGATCGGTCGCCGCGTGCACGGTGAGCCACCCCCGACCGCCCCGATCGCGCGTCAGGTGCACGGTTCCGGAGCGGACGGCCGTCACCGCGTCGCCGAGCGGCTGCCAGCCACCGCCGCGCCACTCGAGCGGCTGGTAGCAGCGCTCGCCGCAGGCGAACGCCGAGAGGAAGGGACCGGGGCCGTCGAACGCGCCGAGGCGATCGCCGCGCAACGCGTCCGGGTGGAGGGTGGCGCCGAGCGATTCGAGGCGGAGCTGCACCAGCCACGGATCGGTTCCGCTCGCGCCGCTGTGGATCGAGAACAGCAGCCGCCGGTCGGCGCTGTCGGTGCCGAGGTGGGTCAGCACGCCCGCCGGCTCGCAGATGCGGGCCTCGAGCGCCCCGGACGCGGCGGCGGCGAGGGCGAGGAGCAGGACGCTCCCGCGGCGAGCCGTCGTCACGGCCAATCGTCGCCGTAATCGAAGGTGATCTCCTCGCCGGCCGCGATGTCGGTCAGGGCGTAGAGGTCGAAGCCGTCGAACTCGGCGTTCGGCTGTTTCGAGTGATTGAGGTACTTGAGGGGCGGCACGCCGACGCGCGCTTCGCTCGCGTCGTCGTCACCGACCCACAGCACGTACGTGCCGTCGCGGCGGGTGGAGCGGCCGCCGTACTCGCCGATGAAGCTCCCACGCGCGATCGCCCGCAGCGCGAAGACGCCGCGGCCGTGGATCGGCGACGGCGCGACGCGGACCAGGCGGCGCAGCGGCACGACGTTCATCGGCGGATCGTACCGCGCAACGAAGAACGGCTCCGCCGTCGCCGGCGGAGCCGAGAATCCGTGCGGATCGTCGATCAGCGAATCTCGAGGCGCTTCGGCTTGGCCTCGTCGCTCTTCGGCACCCTCACGGTGAGCAGGCCGTTGTCGAACCGCGCCTCGGCGGCGTCGGTGTCGACGTTGGCGGGCAGCCGGAAGGAGCGCGAGAACGTGCCGTGCGCCCGCTCGATGCGGTGGTACTGGACGTTCTCCTCGTCACGCTCGAACCGGCGCTCGCCGCGCAGCGTGAGGGTCCGGTCCTCGAGGGTGATCTCGACGTTGTCGCGCGTCATGCCGGGCATCTCGAAGTGGAAGAGGATCGCCTCCTCGTCCTCGACGATGTCGACCGCGGGCGCCCAGGTCTCCAGCTCGGAGCTGCGGGCGAGCCCCGCCGGCGCCAGGAAATCGTTGAACGCCTCGTCGACGAGACGCGACATCCGCGACTGCACGTTGCTACCGGGGTTCCATCGGATGAGAGATCGAGTGGTCATGGTGTCGTTGCCTCCTGGTTGATCTTGTGGACATCGCCCGGCCTCGCCGGGCAGAAATATGATTGCAAACTACGCAGATCATGTCAAGGGGTCCTTATATGATTCGTAGCTACTCAAATATAGCGCGTGGCCAACTCGGCGAATGGACCCGACGCCGGAGGCGGGGAGGCGGGGCGCCGACCGGCGGTCGGGATCGACGTTCCTGCTAGAATCGCCGACCGATGGACACCGCAAAGGGCTTCCTCGATCAGGAGATCTCGCGGCGCTTCTCGGATCGCATCGCCGAATCGCTCGCCCGCGAGCCGGTCAACCTGCAGCCGTCGGTCCACCGCGAGAAGCTCAAGGCGCTGATGGAGAGCCTCGGCGAGATGTCGTTCTACGAGCTGCTCGACGTCAAGCCGGCGGCGAGCGAGGAGGAGATCCACACCGCCTACAGCGAGCTGGCACGCATCGTCCACCCCAGTCATGCCGCGACGCTCGGCATGTCGAGCAGCCGGGCGGCGCTCGAGCTGCTGTTCGAGCGCACCACCGAGGCCTACCTGACGCTCAACGACCCCGACCGCAGCCGCGTCTACCAGATGGCGACCGGCATGAAGCCGGGGCAGACGGTCCGTCCCAACGCCGAGCAACGGCGGGCGGAGCAGAAAGCCGAGGCGGAGCGCTTCTATCGCGTCGCCCGCCAGCTGGTCGCCGAGGCGCGCTACTACGACGCCGTGCAGACCCTGCAGCAGGCGGTCAAGCTCGATCCGCGCCCCGAGTCCTACGCCCTGCTCGGAGAGTGCCTCGCCCACAACCCCAACTGGCTCAAGGACTCGGTCTCCGCCTATCGCTCGGCGATCGAGCTGTCGCCGCACGATGCGCAGCTGCACTGCGACCTCGGTGGGGTCTACGAACGACTCGGCCGGGTGCCGAAAGCGCTCGAGCACTACCGCACAGCGCTGTCGCTCGACCCGGACCTCCCCGACGCCCATGCCGCCGTCGAGCGCTTCAACGCCCAGCGGCGCGACGAGGAGGTGGCGACCAAGCCGTGGAGTCGCTTGAAGCGCTTTCTCACGCAGTCGCTGTCGCGCTCCAAGTCGGGATAGACTGGGGGCGGTCGGAGAGCTCCAGGCGGTCGCCGCCCGGATCCTTCCGGGGGGAGGAAAGTCCGAACTCCTACGGACGGCATGCTCGCTAACGGCGAGGCGCGGCAACGCGACGGAAAGTGCAACAGAGAGTAGACCGCCTGGTGTCCCGGGCACTCGCCCGGGGGACCCGGTAAGGGTGAAACGGTGCGGTAAGAGCGCACCGCTCCGCCGGCGACGGACGGAGGCTAGGCAAACCCCATGTGGAGCAAGACCAAGTAGGGAGGCGAACTCGCGGGCTGTCCGTCCCGCCCGGCCCCGGCCGGTCGCCTCCGGGTAGGTCGCTCGAGATCGGCGGCAACGTCGGTCCTAGAGGAATGACCGCCACCCCGCTCGCGGGGTACAGAAT
>JBPEXA010000541.1:0-3119 GCA_052032135.1 Thermoanaerobaculia bacterium
CATCCACCCTTCGGTGGCGACGTGGACGACGAACTCGCCGCGGCCGCCCTCGGCGGGCGGCGCGCAGTTGCGCAGAGTGTCCTTCTCGCTGCCGTCCGGCTTGTTGCCGGGACAGAAAGCGAGCGTCATCGGATTGGAGCCGACGCCGCAGAAGTAGGAGAACGGAGCCAGGTTGGCGACCCCATCGGAAGAGAGGGTGGAGACGACGGCGATCGGTCGCGGCACCACGCTGCCGATCATCAGCTTGTAACGGTCGCGGAGCTCGAGATCCTCGGGTCGTAGCTGCATGAGGGGAGTGTAGACCCCCTGCCGCCGGTAACGAATCACCGCGCGGATGCCCCTGTGCGAGAGAACCCCAACCGATCGGACGGGTGGGAGGAAGGAGAGCGAGATGCACCGCGAGACGAGAATCCGTTGGACGATGCTGCCGGTCGTCGCCGCCCTGGCGCTGACGGGGGCGGGCTGCCAGAGCGTGCTCAAGGCCGAGTTCGAGAACATGAGGGTCGGCGGCGTCGTCGACCCCGCTCTGCCGGGTACACCGAACAACGACAGCTACTCGTACAGCCCGGCATCGGGAACCAGCGAGCCGCTGGTGGTCGACCTGCGACCGGGAGCCGATGGCGGCGCGCATGCCGAGTTCCGCCACAACCCGGGGGTCGAGCAGACGATGTCGTTCCGCAGCAGACCGTTCCCGGCGTCGTCGGACAACGAAAGTACGGCGGCGTGGATCGGCAGGATGGAGAGCGAGTCGAACAGCGAGCTGCAGGTCGAGTTCAAGAACGGCAACGGCGTGACGCTGTGCGCGATGACGCTGCGCGACGGTCAGTTCCTCGTCGGCGGCTCGCCGCTGGCCGAGCGGTACGTGCTCGGTCGGCCGTACTCGGTGGACATCACCGCCAACCGGTCGGCGGGCACCTGCAGCTACCGGGTGATCGGATCGGGCCTCAACCCGCCCCTCTCCGCCACCTCGCCGCTCGGCGGAGCGTGGGCGATGAACACCCGGCTCCTCGATTTCACCTGGGCGTCGACCGGTGGCACCGCGGTCTATCTGCTGGATTCGGTGAACATCTACCGCGAGAACTGAGTCGTCCCCGGGGCCTTGCGGGCCGGTCCCCGGGGACCGGCCCGTTTCGTTGCGATCCGTGGCGGATAGAAACCGGCCGCGGTCCGCCGACGCCTCCTGCAACCCGCGGCGCGCGGTGGCGTATCACGGTGCATGACCCCCGCAACGATGCTGGCTCGGGGGGTGGTCGCGATCGCGATCACCGCCTCCGCGGCCGCGGCGGCGTCGGTGCCGCCCGACGACCTCGGACCGCTCGAGGCGGTACGGGTGAGCGGTGAGATCGTCATCGACGGTGCGCTCGACGATCCCGGCTGGCAGGAGGTGGCGCCGATCGAGACCTGGTTCGAGACCCGCCCGGGCGACAACGTCGAGCCCGACGTGCGCAATCGCGGCTACCTCGCCTTCGACGACAAGTATCTCTACGCCGCCTTCGAATTCCACGATCCGGAGCCGGGCAAGATCCGCGCCCCGCTCGGCGACCGCGACAACGTACCGAGCTCGACCGACTACGGCGGGCTGATCCTCGACGCCACCAACGACGCCCGGACGGCGCAGATGTTCCTCGCCAACCCGCGCGGCATCCAGTACGACGCCATCACCAGCGACGCCGCCGGCGAGGACTCCGCCCCCGACTTCTTCTGGGACAGCGCCAGCCGGGTGACGGCCGACGGCTGGATCCTCGAGATGCGGATCCCTTTCGCCTCGATCCGCTACACCGACAGCAACCCCGAGCAGTGGGGGGTGATGATGTATCGCAACCGCCCCCGCGAGTACCGCTACCAGATCTTCACCTCGCGACTGCCGCGCGACTCCACCTGCTTCATCTGCAACGTGCGACCGCTGCGCGGCCTCGCCGAGCTCCCCTCGGGGAGCCACCTGGTCGTCGCCCCCTACGCCAACGCCAGCCAGCTATCGGTGCCGGAGGGGGAGCTCGGCACGCCGCTCGACGGCGGCACCACCGACGGCGAGTTCGGCCTCGACGCCAAGTGGCTGCCGACGCCGAGCACCGTGCTCGACGCCACCATCAACCCCGACTTCTCGCAGATCGAGTCCGACACCGCGCAGATCGCCGCCAACGAGCGCTTCGCCCTCTTCTTCCCGGAGAAGCGACAGTTCTTCCTCGAAGGGGTCGATCTGTTCAGCACGCCGATCAACGCCGTCTTCACCCGCACCTTCACCTCGCCGCGATGGGGGACGCGGGCGACCGGCGAGTTCGGCAAGTACACCTACACCGCGCTGGTCGGCGAAGACCGCGGCGGCGGCAGCGTCATCCTCCCCGGTTCGAACTCGTCGAGCTTCGCCGCCCAGGACTTCGAGTCGTTCGTCGGCGTCGGCCGCATCCGTCGCGATCTCGGGCGCTCCTTCGCCAGCTTTCTGATGAGCGCGCGGGAGATCGACGGCGGCGGCCACAACCGGGTGTTCGGCCCCGACTTCCGCTGGCAGGCGAGCGACCACGACATCGTCACCGGCCAGCTGCTGCTGAGCGACAGCGTCACCCCCGACCGCCCCGACCTCGCCGACGAGTGGGACGGCCGCAGCCTCTCGGGCCACGCCGCCAACCTGTGGTGGTACCGCCAGCTCGAGAAGTGGGATCACTTCGCCCAGGTCAAGGACATCTCGAACGATTTCCGGGCCGACAACGGCTTCGTGCCGCAGGTCGGCTACCGGCAGGCGATCCACGAGGTCGGCCGCACCTGGCGGCCCGAGGAGCGGGCGGTGTCGCGCTTGCGCCTCTTCTTCTACAACGAGCAGACCGAGGACCAGGACGGCCGGCTGCTGCTGCGCGAGATCACCCCCGGCTTCGCCTTCGACGCCAAGAAGGACTCGTTCATCCGCTTCGAGTTTCGCTTCGACGAGGTGCTGGGGGTCGAGCGGACCTTCGATCGCAACTGGATCCACTACTTCGTCTTCTTCACCCCCAGCAAGAAGTTCGCTCGCTTCGGCCTCTCCGGCAACGTCGGCGACCAGGTCGACTTCGCCAACGACCGGCTGGGCGACGGCGCCACCGTCAACCTCTCCTCGACGTTCCGACCGACCGACCACCTCGAGCTGCAGG
>JBPEXA010000542.1:0-1515 GCA_052032135.1 Thermoanaerobaculia bacterium
TCCCGCCGCCTCGGAGGCGGGGTAGGGAAAGTAGGGCTGGACCTTGGTGCGGCGGTAGAAGTCGGTGAGGCGATCGATCACCTGCCGGCACGGATACGAGCCGCCGGCGCTCTCGAAGAACGCCCACCCTTCGAGCGACGGCTCGGAGAAGGCGGGGAAGTGGGCGCGGACGAAGTCGACGTCGAGCGCTGTGGCCATCCGCGCAGGCTATGCCGCCTCGCAGCGCGGCGCCAGTGCCGGCGACACGCCGAAACTCTGACCTGCGGCGATCGTAGGTAGCAGCAACCCGCCCGATGATCTTCAACACCCCACTGTTCTTCTTCTTCTTCGTCCTCTTCGTGGCGGTGTACGGGCTGCTGCTGTCGCGGCACCGGCCGCGGGTGTGGTGGATCCTGATCGCCAGCCTCGTCTTCTACGGCGCCTGGAACTACCGCTTCATCCCGCTGCTCGTCGGCAGCGGGGTCGCCGACTACTACATCGCGCTGGCGATCGGGCGCTCGACGTCGGAGGTGGCGCGCAAGCGCTGGCTGACGCTGTCGGTCGCCATCAACCTCGGCATCCTGGGGCTGTTCAAGTACGCCGACTTCGTGCTCGAGTCGGTGGCCGACTTCCTGTCGCTGTTCGGCGTCGCCGCCGATCTGCCGACCCTCGGCTTCATCCTGCCGGTCGGCATCTCGTTCTACACCTTCCAGAGCCTGAGCTACACGATCGACGTCTACCGCGGCGTGATGGAGCCGCGGCGCGGGCTGGTGGAGTTCGTCTCCGCCCTCGCCTTCTTCCCGCAGCTGGTCGCCGGGCCGATCCTTCGGGCGCGCCAGATCCTCCCCCAGCTCCACTCGCTGCCGACCCCGGAGTGGGGCGAGGTGAAGCACGGCTTCCTGCTGATC
Source organism: Thermoanaerobaculia bacterium (assembly GCA_052032135.1). Taxonomy (GTDB): domain Bacteria; phylum Acidobacteriota; class Thermoanaerobaculia; order Multivoradales; family JAHEKO01; genus CALZKB01. The sequence goes on from JBPEXA010000542.1 coordinate 888, forward strand.
ACCGCCGGGGTGCTGAAGAAGACGGTCGCCGATCTGCTCGCCTATCCGGTGGCGAAGGCGTTCGACTCCGCCGAGCCGGTCAGCCTGCTCGAGACGTGGACCGGAGTGCTCGCCTTCGCCGGGCAGATCTACGGCGACTTCGCCGGCTACACCGACATGGCGATCGGCCTCGCGCTGGTGCTCGGCTTCAAGATCCCCCTCAACTTCCGCCTCCCCTACTTCGCGCTGTCGCCGGTCGACTTCTGGCGACGCTGGCACATCTCGCTGTCGACCTGGCTGCGCGACTACCTCTACATCTCGCTGGGCGGCAACCGCACCGGCCACCGCTGGCGCAACGTGATGATCACCATGCTGCTGGGGGGGCTGTGGCACGGCGCGGCGTGGACCTTCGTCGCCTGGGGCGCCTTCCACGGCCTGCTGATCGCCGGTACCCACGCGCTCGCCTCCTGGCGGCCGCTCGCGCGCGTGCGCGATGCGGGCTCCGCCGGCGTCAAGCTGTTGCAGTGGGCGGCCACCTTCTACCTGGTGCTGCTGGGGTGGGTGCTGTTCCGGGCGCAGACCATCGGTGGTGCGGTCGACATGCTGGGCCGCATGCACGGGCTCGGCGGGGGGCTCCCGGAGGCGGGAC
>JBPEXA010000543.1:0-2002 GCA_052032135.1 Thermoanaerobaculia bacterium
GTCGTCGGCCGATGTCGCCGTGGTCGGCGACGACTGACGCCTGCTAGCATCCACCTCCGCCAGCGGGCAGGAGGGTTCGAGGATGTTGGAGAAAGCGCCGGCCAGCCGCAGCGCGCGACCGCCTGGTGCGCCGCGCCGCCGCGGGCGGTCGTGGAAGCGCTGGCTGCTGCTGCTGGCCGGCGGTGCCGCGATCGCGCTGGTCGTCGTCGGCGTCGGCGTGTGGCGACGGGTCGAGGCCTCGCTGCCGATCACCGACGGCGAGCGGGTGGTCGAGGCGCTGGTGCGCGACGTCACCGTCCACCGCGACGAGCACGGCCTTCCCGTCATCGTGGCGGAAACGCTGCGAGACGCCCTCGTCGCGCAAGGCTTCGTCCACGCCCAGGAGCGGTACTTCCAGATGGATCTCGGTCGGCGCTCGACCGCCGGCGAGCTCGCCGAGCTGTTTGGCGAGCGCGCGGTCGAAGCCGACGTCGCCCAGCGCCGCCGGCAGCGGCGCCTTGCCGCCAGGCGGCTGCTCTCGCGGCTCGCGGCTCGAGATCGCACGCTGGTCGAGGCGTACACCGAGGGGGTCAACGCCGGACTCGAGCAGCTGGGCGACGTCCCTCCGGAGTATCTGCTGCTCGGCGTCGATCCGGCGCCGTGGCGGGCCGAGGACACGCTGCTGCTCACGCTCCGCTTCTTCGACACGCTGTCGTTCAACCACCGGCTGGAGAAACCGCTGGGGGTGATGGCGGCGACGCTCCCCGCCGAGCTGGTCGACTTCCTGACGCCGTCGACCAGCCGTTGGGACGTGCCGCTGGTCGAGGCCGAGGAGGGGGGGTATCTGCCGGCATCGGTCCCCGGCCCGGGCGTCGTCGATCTTCGAGGGACGGAGCCGCCGTCGCTCGAGCGTGACGTCGTCGAGCCGATGGGCCTCGGGCGCGGCTCCAACAACTGGGCGGTGGCGAGCGGCGCGAGCGTCCACGGCGGGGCGATCGTCGCCAACGACCCGCACCTGAGCCTGCGGGTGCCGAACATCTGGCATCGGGTCGAGTTCTCGATCGGCGACCGCCGCCTCGTCGGGGTCGGCAGCGCCGGCCTTCCCGGCGTCGTGCTCGGCTCGAACGGCTCGGTGGCGTGGGGGGCGACCAACTCGTTCGCCGACCAGACCGACCTGGTGGTCGTCGAGGTCGATCTCGACGATCCGACCCGCTACCGCGGCCGCGGCGGCGGCTGGCGCCGCTTCGAGGGGCACCTCGAGACGATCCGCATCGCCCGCGCCGAGCCGACCACCGTCGAGGTGGTGTGGACCGAGTGGGGGCCGGTGACCGATCAGGACTGGCAGGGGAGGCCGCTCGTCGTGCGGGAGCCGGTGCATCCGCCCGCCGACGGCGCCGACACGCTTCCCGGCCTCGATTTCGACCTCCTGCGCCTGATGGAGGCGGACGGGCTGCAGGAGGCGATGGCGATCGCCCAGGGGTGGCGCGGCCCGTCGCAGAACTGGATGATCGCCGCCGCCGACGGCCGCATCGCATGGGCGGTCAACGGGCCGATCCCGGTCCGTCGCGGCTTCGGCGGCAAGTTCCCGCGTTCGTGGGCCGACCCGGAGATCGACTGGGTCGGTGAGCGGGAGGGGCCGTGGCTGATCCGCCCCGCGCCGACGGAGGCCGCCGCCGATCCGCTCGCCGATCGCCTCTACACCGCCAACGGCCGCACGGTGCCGCAGGCGGAGCCGGTGCTGACGCACGTCTGGATGCACTCGGTGCGGTCGAACCGCGTCCGCGACCGGCTGCTCCGCAGGTCGAAGTGGGACGAGGCGGCGCTGCGGCAGCTCCAGCTCGACACCCGCAGCGTCTATCACGACTTCGTCGTCGACCTCGTCCGCGAGGTGGCGGCGGAGAGCGAGCCGTCCCCGCTGAGGGAGCTGCGACGGATCGTCGACGGCTGGAACGGCCATGCCGATCCCGGAGAGGCGGGCTTCGTCGCGGTGGCGGCGATCGCCGAGCGGCTGATCGACGGCGCC
>JBPEXA010000544.1:0-1765 GCA_052032135.1 Thermoanaerobaculia bacterium
AGGCTTCGTCGAGATCGCCGATCTCGACGCCCACGGCATCTACGGCATCTCGCGGCTCGCCTTCTCGCCGCAGGGCGACCGCCTGGTGGTGGTCGCCGAGCGCCCGCCGGCCGATCTCGAGGCGGCCTATCGCGAGGTCGCCGGCCGCCTCCTCGGCGCCGCGCTCACCGACCGCGAGGCGTGGGAGAAGATCGACCATCTCGCCACCGAGATCGGTCACCGCCTGAGCGGCTCCGACGCCCTCGAGCGCGCCATCGACTGGGCCGAGGAGCGGATGACGGCGGAAGGGCTGACCGTGCGACGACAGCCGGTGATGGTGCCGCACTGGGTGCGCGGGCGGGAGCGGGCGGCGGTGGTGGCGCCCATCGAGCGCGAGCTGTCGATCCTCGGTCTCGGCAACAGCGTCGGCACCCCGGCGGGCGGCATCACCGCGCCGCTGGTGGTGGTCGGCAGCTTCGAGGAGCTCGAACAGCTCGGCCGCGAGGGGGTCGAGGGGCGCATCGTCCTCTATGCCGTCGAGTGGGAAGGCTACGGTCGCACCGTGCGCTATCGCTCGGCCGGGCCGTCGCGCGCCGCCGCGCTCGGCGCGGTAGCGGCGCTCACCCGCTCGGCGACCGGCAGCAGCCTGTCGACGCCGCACACCGGAGCCCTGCGCTACGACCCCGAGCAGCCCCGCATTCCCGCCGCCGCCGTCACCCCGGAGGACGCCTACTGGCTGCGGGCGCTGGCCGAGCGCGGTCACTCGATCACCGTCCATCTGGAGATGGAGGCCGAGATGCTGCCCGATCGGCAGTCCTACAACCTGATCGCCGAGATCCCGGGGCGCGAGCGGCCGGAGGAGGTGGTGGTGATGGGCGGCCACTACGATTCGTGGGACGTCGGCCAGGGGGTGCACGACGACGGTGCCGGCTGCATCGCCGCCTGGCACGCGCTCACCCTGATCGACCGCCTCGGCCTGCAACCGCGGCGGACGTTGAGGGTGGTGCTGTGGACCAACGAGGAGAACGGCCTGCGCGGCGGCGCCGCCTATCACGACGCGCTGACCGCTGAGGAGGTCGCCGCCCACGTCGCGGCGATCGAGATGGACAGCGGCGCCGAGCAGCCGGTCGGCTTCGGGCTGGGGCTGGTCGGCGTCGACCTCGACGGCGAGCAGCCCGATCCCCGCTACGAAACCGCCTACCACCGACTGCAACAGATCCTCCGCCTGCTGTCGGCGATCGACGCCGACACCGTCCACCGCGGCGGCGGCGGCGCCGACATCCGCGATCTGATGCGGGCCGGCGTCCCCGGGCTCGGGCTGCGCACGGTCGGCGAGCGCTATTTCGACTGGCACCACACCCACGCCGACACCCTCGACAAGCTCGAGCCCCGCAACCTGCAGCGCGCGGTTGCGCTGCTCGCCGTCACCGGCTACGTCCTCGCCGACATGCCGCAGCGGCTGGTGCCGGCGGACGATCCGGCGTCGCCGTGACCGCCTGGATCGAGATCGTCGACCCCGACGACGGCGACCAGCGGCTGAGCGAGCTCTATGCGGCGATGGTCGACCCCGAATCCGGCACGGTCGACAACATCCTGCAGCTGCACTCCCTCCACCCCGAAGGGCTGGCGGCGCACTGGGCGCTCTACCGCGCGGTGATGACGCCGACGGCGACCGTGTCGCGGCGGGACCGCGAGATGATCGCGGTCGCGGTGAGCGCGATCAACGACTGCCACTACTGACTGCACCATCATCGGCGCGGTCTGCGCCGGCTGCTCGACGACGAGG
>JBPEXA010000545.1:0-5953 GCA_052032135.1 Thermoanaerobaculia bacterium
GTCCGGTGAGCGACGCCGCGTCGCCGAAGATGAATTGCACCGTGGGCTTAGCGGTCGTACGGCGGATCGGTCGCAGCGCCGGGGAGGCTCCTCAGCTGCTCTTCGAGAGCTTCCTGCTCGGCGCGCAGCGCCTCGAGCTCGCGATTCTCCGCCTCGACCTCGGCGTTGTACTGCGCCGTCTCCTTGTTGGCGCGCACCCGCTCGACGGCCCCGCTGTCCCCCGCCTGGGTGTAGGCGGCGATCGCCTCGTCGTAGGACTTGGTCTTCTCGAACACGAAGCCGAGCTGGCTCCAGACGGTGGCCTTGTCCGCCGCGCTCGACGCGTTGTTGAGCGCCTTGCGCAGCTCGGCCTCGGCGGAGCTGAACTGGTTCTTCTTGGTGTAGGCCTGCCCCTTGTAGTAGTAGGGGAGCCAGTCGCTGCTGCGAGCGCGCACCGCGCGATCGGCCGCCGCGATGGCGGCGTCGAAGCGCTTGGCCCCGAGGGCGGCGCCCGCTTCCATCACGTGGTTGTCGAACGACGGGTTGGCGCGGGCGAGATCGGCCGCCACGGTCGCCGCGCGGCTGTACGCCTGCGTCTTGGCCGACCCCTGCGACCGCCGGCCGTGCTGCATCAGCGCCTGGACCAACGCCTTGCGGTTGTCGCCGTTGGCGCCGGCCGACACCGACTTCTCGAGCGCGCCGATCGCCGCCGGCAGGTCACCGGCGTTGAGCGCCGCGACGCCATACTGATACTGCACCTTGGCGTCGTTCGGGCTCGCCTGCGCCGCTCGGCGCAGCGCCGCGGTGGCGGCATCGCCCTGGCCACTCTTGGAGAGCGCGACCGCCAGCAGCTGGTCGAGCGTCGACCGCTGGCTCGACGGCAGCTTGGAGGCGTCGATCTTGCCGAGGACCGAGGCGCCGTCGGCGTACCGCCGCGCCTGGACGTACGCCTGGCCGAGGGCGAACTGCGTCGCGGTGTCGGCCGGCTCGAGATCGTACGCCTTGCGCAGATGGGTCAACGCACGATCGTTGTCGTTGAGCTTGATCAGCACCTGGCCGAGCATCCTCTGGCCGGGAGCCCAGTCGGGCTGCTGCTCGACGACCTTCTGGAACTCCGCGGCCGCGGTCTGGTAGTCCTTGGCCTTGAGGGCGGCGACGCCCTCCTCCCAGCCGGCGTGTGCGTGAACGGCGACCAGCAGCAGAGCGGTCGCACCGGCAATCGTCAGTCGTAGGTTGCGCATGTCGTTCTCCTCTTCAGCGTCGGAGGGCCTTGGTGTTCGCCCCGAGACCTCGATCCGACAGAAACCTCGAGGACGATAGGGAGCAAGCGCCGTGCCATGTCAGGATCCGGCCACCAGTCGTTCGAACGCCTCGGCGAACGCCTGCGCCTGCGACGGGCCGAGAGCGGCGAGGATCGCGCGCTCCGCGGTCCGGAACTGCTCGAGCAGGGCGGAGGCGCCGTTGCCGGCGGCGATCTGCTGGGCAGCGGTCTTGTAGGCCGCTTCGGTATCGGCGGAACCGCCGTGGTTGCTGAGCAGGGCGGCGGCGCGGTTCTGGACCGCCCGGGCGATGGCCTGGAGGTCCTCGACTGTCATCTTTTGGAGACGGTCGAGCCGGGCGTCCTGAGCGGGCTCGCGCAGGTCGACGAGGCCCGAGGTGATGAGACCGAAGACGGTCTTCGACACCTCGAAGGCGCTCTTGCCCATCGCTTCGGCGATCTGCTCGATCGACCGCTGCTCGTCGACCCTGCGGATGACGCTCCATTCGCCGGGGCTCAACGAGACGTTGGTGCTGCCGCCGTCGGGGGTGAAGATCGGAATCGAGCGGGTCGACGGCACCCTCGTCACCAGCACCTTCCACTCGTCGATCCGCTGCGCCGCCTGCATCAGCAGGTTGGTGTTGGTCTTGTCGATCGTCTCGTCCGGCGCTTCCTCGCCGGGGGTGAAGACGAAGTCGCCCTGCTCCCAGGTCGCGAGCTCGAAGAACGCCTCCTCACCCGACAGTCGCCGCGTGCTCGAATGCACGATCCTCCCCTCGCGGAGGAAGATCGACCCCTCGCCCAGATGGCCGGAGATCGCGAACTTGCCGGTCTTGCCCGACGCCGCGACCAGCTGGATGACGTCGGGCAGAGGGAGCTCCTCGAGGGATCCCTGGAAAGCCATGGCTGTACGAAGAACCTCCTCTGAGGCCTTCCGCTACTGGAGCCGGAAGTTGACGGTGAGGTTGTAGTAGACGTCCACCGGCTTGCCGTTGAGCGTCGCCGGCTTGAACTTCCACTGCTTCACCGCCTCGACGGCAGCCTGGTCCAGCCCCATCGGCAGCGGCTTGAGCACCCGCACGTTGGTGACGTTGCCGCCCTTGTCGATGATCGCCTCGACGATCACGACGCCCTGGATGCGGGCCTTGCGGGCGATCTCCGTGTACTGAGGGTTCGGTCCGGAGATCTTCTCGGGTCGCGAGACGTCGCCGCCGACCCGGATCGGGCCCTGCGGCTCGACCGGAGGTGGCCCGTCGGGGATGTCGAAGATGATGTCGGTGTCGGGGAGATCGATGTCCTGCTCGATCTCCTCCTCGATCCGGATCGGCTCCGGCTCGTCGGGAGTCGGATCGGGGATCGGCACCTTCTTGGTCTTCGGCTTCGGGATCTCCTGCTGCTGCTTCGGTGGCGGCGGCTTGAAGCGGACCTGCTGCACGACGTACACCTTCTGCTTCTTCTGCTCGGCAGAGGCGATGTCGGGCTTGAGGAACCCGAAGTTGATCACGAAGAGGACGACGTGCAGGATGATGGCGCCGACGATCGCGTAGCGCATCCGTTTGGCGTCCTCCGCGTCCTCCTGCGCGAACGCCCAGAACTCGCCTCCCTGCTCCTCGGAGAGGCCGATCTGCTCGTTGTCGCGTTTGCTGGGTGGTTGCTCGGTGGCCATGGCTACCTTCCGTTTCTGAGCGCGCCGCTCCTAGTACCAGAACATGTCGATCTCCCGTTGGGTGGGAATCGACACGTTCTTCACTTCCATCCCGATCTTGTCCTTCGCCTGCCGAAGCTCGTCGAAGACGTCGACCATGTAGCCGTACTCGGTGTCCTGGTTCGGACGGATGATCACCGGCTTGCGCGGGTTGCGCTCGAGCTTCGGCTTCAGGTAGTCGAGCACGCCGTCGAGCCGCATCGTCTGGCCGTCGACCAGCAGGTTGCCGCCGGGCTGGATCTCGATCAGCACCGACTCCTCCTTGTCGACCAGGGGCGTGTTGTCCTGCTCGTCCTTGGGGAGCGAGAAGTCGAGCCCCCGCGTCGCCGCGAAGGTGGTGGTCACCATGAAGTAGATGATCAGCAGGAAGGCGATGTCCGCCATCGAGGAGGTGGGGATCTCGTCGCTGATGGTGTCGCGTTTGATCTTCATCCGGAACCTCCCGCCACGCCGGCGATCGTCTCCTGCTCGGAGAGCAGATAGATCACCTCGGCGCGAGCCTGCTTGAGGGCGTCGATCACCCCGTCGACGTACCGGTACGGGACGTCCTTGTCCGCCTTGAGGACGAACGCCTTGCCGGGGTTGTTGGCGACGACGTCGACCGCGAAGGAGAGGACGTTCTCGGGACCCGGGACCGGGACGCTGATCTCCTCACCACTCGACACGCGGATGACGCCGTTGGAGGTGATCGAGATGTAGGCCGATTTCTTCGGGATCTCGAACCGCAGTCCGGTCTTCGGCAGCGCGACGGTCGCCTTGTCGACCTCGAAGTTGATCGTCACCATGAAGAAGATGATCAACAGGAAGGCGATGTCCGCCATCGAGGCGGTGGGGATGCCTTCGTTCTGCGTGCCGCGAGCCTTCAGTTTCATCGCTTCGGACTCAGGCCTTGGCTGCCGTGTCCGGCGTGATCCCGCCCCGCTCCATCTCGCCGAACGTCTCGAGCAGCATGTTGGTCGAGGTCTCGACGTCGCGCACGAACTTGTTGATCTTGTTCATGAAGAAGTTGTAGGCCAGCTGCACCGGGATGGCGATCGCGAGGCCGGACGCGGTGGTGATCAGCGCCTCGGAGATACCGGAGGCGACGAGGCCGGGATTCGAGAGCCCGGCTTCCGCCAGCGCCTCGAACGAGTTGATCATGCCGGCGACCGTGCCGAGGAAGCCCATCAGCGGGGCGACGTTGGCGACCGTCGCGAGCCAGACCATGTTCTTCTCGAAGCGGCCGATCTCGAAGAGCGCCGCGTTCTCGATCGTCTTCTCGACCTCGTCCTTGGGGTGCCCGTACTTGAGGAGGCCCGCCTTCATGATCGAGGCGACGGGGCCGGGGTACTCCTCGCACACCTTCGTCGCCTGCTTGATCGACCGGTTGACGATCAGCGACTTGCGGATCTTCGCGAGGAACTCGTTGACGTTGGTCTTGGCCTTGCGCAGGGCGAACCAGCGCTCGATGATGAAGATCATCCCGACGAGGGATGCGACCAGGAGGGGGTACATCATCCACCCGCCGTCGTTGAAGAGTTTTAGCAGTGTTCCGCCGATTCCATCCACAGTGGAGCCTCCTCTAGATTGTGTAGACCCTGCGTCCTAGGGTCGAGTTCCTTCGCACCGCTCACGGCGCCCCCGGAGACGGTCCCCGGAGCCGTTTCGTCGCCCGCTTCGGGCCTTCGAGAGTGACGATCCGGTCATTCAGACAGGGGCGGAAGCGTAGCACAGGGCCGACACCCCCGCAAAGACCGGGGCTAGCGCGTCAACGGCGGCGTCAGCGTCTCGATCACCCTGCGCTGGGCGCAGCAGATGGCGATCGCCAGAGCGTCCGCGGAGTCGCGCGGGAGCGGGTCCGCCGGCAGCCCGAGCAGCGTCTTCACCATCCGCTCGACCTGGTCCTTCTGCGCCCGGCCGTTGCCGGTGACCGCGTTCTTGACCTCCGCCGGGGAGTATTCGACGATCTCGAGCCCGTGGCGTCCGAGCGCGCCGAGGATCGCACCGCGAGCCTGGGAGAGGACCACCAGCGAGCGGGGGTTCATGCCCAGGAAGGTCGACTCGATGGCGGCGACCGACGGCCGGACGCTGTCGAGGAGCTCGTCGAGGTCGTCGAGCAGCAGCGCGAGGCGGGTCGCCAGCGGCGCCGCGGCGTCGACGGCGAAGCGACCGAAGTCGACCACCTCGCAACGATTGCCGGAGCGGGCCCGGACGACCCCGAAGCCGGTCGAGCGGCTGCCGGGATCGATGCCGAGGATGAGCACCGGGCCGGCGTCAGCCGCTCTCGGCCGCCAACAGCTCGTGGGTCATCTTGAGGTTGGACCAGACGTTCTGGACGTCGTCCTGGTCCTCGAGCGCGTCGACGAGCCGCAGCACCTGGGAGGCGGTGTCGGCCTCCACTTCGATCTCGTTCTGGGGCAGCATCGCCAGCGCCTGCGATTCGACGGCGACGTCGAGCCGCTCGAGGCGGTCGCGCACCGCCGCGTAGTCCTCGGCGGCCGCGTGGAGCTCGTAGACGTCGTCGTCGATCACGACGTCGTCGGCGCCGACCTCGAGCGCCAGCTCCATCACCGCCTCCTCCTCCAGCCCGGTGCGCTCGATGACGAACACTCCGCGCTTGTCGAACAGCCAGCCGACGCTGCCGTTCTCACCGAGGTTGCCGCCGTGGCGGCTGAAGACGTGGCGCAGCTCCGCCACGGTGCGGTTCTTGTTGTCGGTCATCGCCTCGATCAAGACGGCGACGCCGCCCGGGCCGTACCCCTCGTAGGTCAGCTCCTCGTAGGCGACGCCGTCGAGATCGCCGGTGCCGCGGGCGATCGCCCGCTCGATGTTGTCGTTGGGGACGTTGGCGGCGCGCGCTTCCTGGATGCCGACCCGCAACCGCGGGTTGCCGTCCGGATCCCCCCCGCCGAGCCGCGCGGCGACCGTGATCTCTTTCAGCAGCTTGGTCCACAGCTTGCCGCGGCGGCTGTCGGTGACCGCCTTCTTGCGCTTGATTTGCGCCCATTTGCTGTGTCCCGCCATGGCCGGTC
>JBPEXA010000546.1:0-2611 GCA_052032135.1 Thermoanaerobaculia bacterium
GGTCGGTGCGCGAGCCGCCGCCGCGGATCAGCACGCAGACGTCGGCGCCGACGCCGGAGGCGGCGGCGAGCGCCGAGGCGATCGAGCGCTCCGCCGCCCGCCCCTGCATGGCGGCGTCGAACAGCACCACCCGGAAGCCGTAGCCGCTCTCGCGCAGCGACGCCACGAAGTCGTGGTAGGCGGCGCTCTCCCGCGAGGTGATCAGCGCCACCCGGAACGGCAGTGGCGACAGCTCGAGCCGGCGGTTGCGCTCCAGCAGCCCGGCCGCCTCGAGATCGGCGAGCACCTTGCGCCGCCGCGCCTCGAGCCGCCCGAGGGCGAACAGCGGATCGACCTCGCGCACCGTCAGCTGCAGGCGGCCGAACGGCGCGTAGACGTCGAGGCCGGCGCGGCAGCGGATCTCGCCGCCGTCGACCAGCTCCTGGCCGGTCGCCGCCAGCTCGCGCTGCACCCGCCGGTAGTCGCGGCGCCAGATCACCGCCTCCAGCTTGGCGACGATCTCGTCGTCCTCCCCCTTCTCGACCAGCTCGAAGAAGAGGTGGCCGTTGCGGTTGGGGCGCAGCCGCTGCACCTCGCCGCTCACCCACAGCGAGTCGTACGCCTCGCGCAGCAGCCCCTTGAGGTCGGCGCACAGATCGCTGACCGAGACGGTGACCGGCTCGGCGCGGCCGCCGCGATCGGTGAGATCAGTGATAGCCGGCGAGCTCTTCGGCCGAAGCGAGCGGGATCCCCTTCGCCCACGCGAGGGCGTCGCGATCGTCGGCGGTCAGCTTAGAGAGGAAGTCGATCGCCTCGTCGCGGGTGCCGAACAGCCTCCAGATGAAGGTGTGGCCGGCGGGCGCGGTGAAGTAGGTGTAGCGCTCGGTGCCGGTGCCGAGGTCGAAGCCGAGGTCGGCCTCGCCGTTGACGCCGACGCACGCCATGCCGATCGAGCGGTAGGCGAGGGCGAGGGCGCGCAGGGCGTCCTCGTGCTCGCCGAGCTCCTCGCGCGACAGCGGGGTGTGGAAGATCGAGACCCGCTCGGCGTCTTCCTCCGCCAGCAGGTTGTAGGGGACGTCGTGGCGGTCCATCGCCTCGCGGGTGCCGGCGGTGGTGACGAAGACGTCGTCGGTGTCGGCGACCTTGTAGGCGATGGCGATCCCGTCCTCCTCGAACTGCGGGAACGCCTCGGCGAGCATGCTCTCGTCTTCGACCGTGAAATAGAACAGGGGGGACACCATGCGTCGATTGGCCATCGTGAGCTCCGGACTCGGTTGGGTGGGGGTCGATCACGCGCTCCGCCGGCGGCCGCCGGGGAGGGGGTCGGATCGCGACCAGGGCCGGCAGTATACCGCCTCCCGGCCGTCGCGAGAACCGCCGCTTGGTATCATTTCGGTACGTGCGCGCAGCGTGCGCGGCACGGTTCTGCCATGAGTGACGACAGCTCTCCCCTCACCGTCCGCCACCCCACCTCGGTGCTCCGGGTGTGGGGGGCCGACGGCAGCCGCGATCAGGTCCGCGAGGCGGTGCTCGGGGAGTGCCAGGCGGTCGAGGTCGGCGAGGACGCGCTGGCGATCATCCCCGAGCCCGGAGACCCGGCGGTGTTCGACGCCGGCCTCCACTGGTCGCGCCGGGTGCTCTCGCAGCTCGAGGTGTCGCCCGACGGCCCGCGGGTGCTGATCTCACCGGCGGAGGTGATGCTCCGCGGCCGCGAGGTGATCGGCGTCCACGACGAGCTCTCCGCCGAGGTCGAGCGCCGCCCGCCGGTGCTGAAGTCGAACGACGTCTACCTCACCACCTGGGCGGCGCAGACGCTCGAGACCTCCTGGGAGCTGCAGCCGAGCGGCTCCTACCGCGGCCCGTCGGGGCGCGAGTTCCCGCTGGTGCGGGCGCTGTCGCGGGTCTCCGCCCGCGAGCCGTGGCGCAACCCGGAGCTGCTCGGGCGCAAGATCGTTTCCACCCCGCGCCCCGAGCTCGAAGGGGTGCTGATCGAGCACCTCGGCGACCCGGTGATCCGCGTCACCGGCCCTGCCGGCTGCGGCAAGACCCGCTTGGTGTGGGAGGCGCTCGAGCGCACCGGGTCGATCTTCCTCTGGCTGCAAGCGCAGCCGGAGCGCCGCGGCGGGCTCACCCTCGCCCAGCAGATCGCCGACCAGCTGCTCGACGCCCACTACGTCGGCGACGACCCCCACCGTCCGGTGCTCGACCCCGACAAGCAGCTCGAGCAGAGCGCCCGCCCGCGCTCGGGCGAGAAGGGGGCGGCGGAGTCGATCCTGTCGATGCTCGCCGCCTGCGAGCCGGCCGACAAGCCGCTCTACATCGTCTGCGACGACTTCGAGCAGATCCAGCCCGACGACCTGCAGCTGCTGCTCGACCTCTCCAACAGCCGCCTGCCGGGCCGCAGCCTCCACCTGGTGCTGATCGGCCGCGGCGGCATGGCGAGCCGCTCCGGCTTCGAGGGGACCTTCTCGCTGCGCGTCCCCTCCTTCGAGCGCGCCGAGCTCGACACCCTCACCGGCAACCTGTTCAGCGGCCTGTCGCTGCCCGACGAGCTGAGCACCTCGATGCTCGAGATCACCCGCGGCCACCCGTTCGCCCTCGAAGAGGGGCTGATCTCGATGATCCGCTCGAA
>JBPEXA010000547.1:0-2405 GCA_052032135.1 Thermoanaerobaculia bacterium
GGCCGCCCTTCCGAGCTCAGGCCCAGACTGGCCGTCGGGCAGGGTCCTTCGAGCCCGGCGGCAGAGAGATCGGCGTAGGGTAGCTGGTAGACGCCGTCGCGGTCGATCGAGATCTTGAAGCGGCCGTCGGCCGCCGTCGCCGGCAGCCACGCGATCGCCTGCAACAGAGAGCCCGCGACGCAGGCGAGAAGAGGTGACGTCTGCTGCCGGCGGTCCACACGCGTACCCTACCGTGGTCGCCGGGCGCTGGCGGGTCCTCGCAGTGCTAACGTCCAGGCTCGACGGCCGAAGATCGGACGGCCAGCGATCCATGCCAGCGACACGCCCCGCCCGCCGCACCGAGAAGATCACCTACGCGGTGCGCGACGTCATCGCCTGGGCGGACGAGGCGCGAGCCGCCGGGCGGGAGATCCTCTATCTCAACATCGGCGACCCGAACCTCTTCGACTTCGAGACCCCGCCCCACATCGTCGAGGCGACGGTCGAGGCGATGCGCGCCAACCGGAACGGCTACGCCCCGTCGTCGGGGATCGAAGCCGCTCGCGAGGCGGTCGAGCGCGACAACGCGCGCAAGGGGATCGAGGGGATCGTCCACACCTACGTCACCTCCGGCTCGAGCGAAGCGATCGATCTGGCGATGGCGGCGCTGGTCGATCCCGGCGACAACGTTCTGACCCCCTCTCCGGGGTACCCGCTCTACCCGGCGGTGCTCGCCCGCTTCGGCGCCGAGGAGCGGCTCTATCCGCTCGACGAGGCGAACGGCTGGCAGCCGGACGTCGACGCCATCCGCGAGCGGATCGACGAGCGCACCCGGGCGCTGGTGGTGATCAACCCGAACAACCCGACCGGGTCGGTGACCGGCCCGGAGGTGCTCGGCCGGCTGGTCGAGCTCGCTCTCGAGCACGACCTCGTCCTCTTCTCCGACGAGATCTACGACCGGCTGGTGTTCGAGCCGGGGTCGTTCACCGCCACCGCGTCGCTGTCGCGCGAGGCGAAGATCGTCACCCTCCACGGCCTGTCGAAGGTCTTCCTCGCCCCCGGCTTCCGTCTCGGCTGGGCGTCGATCTCGGGCCCGGCGGAGGAGCTCGGCGACTATTGCAGGGCGATCAAGAAGCTCGAGGGGGCGCGGCTGTCGGCCAACCATCCCGAGCAGTACGCCGTCGAGCCGGCGCTCGACGGTCCGATGGACTTCCTCGACGAGGTGATGGCGAAGCTGCGCTCGCGGCGAGACCTGGTCGTCGAGCGGCTCAACGCCATCGACGGCATCTCCTGCGTCGAGCCGCAGGGCGCCTTCTACGCCTTCCCGAAGATCGACTTCGATCTCCCGGACAGCGAGTTCTGCCGCCGGGTGGTGCGCGAGACCGGGGTGGTGATCGTCCCGGGCAGCGGCTTCGGTCGGCTGGCCGGCGACGGCCACTTCAGGGTGGTCTTCCTGCCGCCCGAGGCGATCCTGGAGCCGGCGATCGAGCGCATCGCCGCGGTCGCCGCCACCTGCTCGTAGCCGGCGGCGCGGTAACCTGCCGGGGATGACCGGTGGAAGGGTCGCCCTGTTGATCGCGGTGGTGCTCGCCGGCACCCCGGAGCCGCTGCCGCCACCGGCCGTCGAGCTGGTGGCGATCGGCACCGTCCCCCGCTCCGCTCCAGGCGTCGCCGGGCCGATCGGCGGTCTCTCGGGACTGGTCTGGGACCCGGCGACCGCCTCCTACTACGCCGTCTCCGACGACCCCGGGCGGCTCGCTCCGCCGCGCATCTACCGGTTGGCGATCGACATCGATCCGGGCTCGCCGGAGATCGGCGTCCAGGTGCTCGGGCAGGCCGATCTGCGGATGAGCGGCGGCCGGCCGATCGTCGTCGGCCTGCTCGATCCGGAGGGGCTGGCACGCGGCCCGCGCGGCACATGGTGGGTCGCCTCCGAAGGGCACGCCGACGACGGCATCCCGCCGGCGCTGATCGAGTTCACCGCGGAGGGGATCTGGCTCGGCGAGATGCCGTTGCCCGCCGATCTCGCGCCCAAGCGACGGTCGGGGGTGCGCCACAACCAGGCGCTCGAGAGCGTCACGATCACGCCCGACGGCCGCTGGCTCTACACCGCCACCGAGAGCCCGCTGCGTCAGGACGGACCGGTCGCCGACGCCGTCAGCGGCGGATTGGTACGGCTCCTCCGCTTCGACCTGCAGCGGCTGCGGCATGCCGCGACGTTCGTCTACCCGACCGAGCCGCTGGCGGCGGCGCCGACCGGCGACGCCTTCGCGATCAACGGCCTCGTCGACCTGCTGGCGCTCGGCGACGAGCGGCTGCTGGCGCTCGAGCGATCGTTCACCATGGGTGCCGGCAACACGATCCGCCTCTTTCTCGTCGACCTGATCGACGCCGCTGACGTCACCGGCAGCCGGCGGCTGGCATCC
>JBPEXA010000548.1:0-2697 GCA_052032135.1 Thermoanaerobaculia bacterium
GCCACCGCCCCCTCACCCGCGTTGTACGCCGCGAGCACCAGCGGCAGATCGTTCTCGTACCGCTCGATCAGGCGCCCGAGGTAGGTGACGCCGGCCCGCAGGTTGATCTCGGGATCGAACAGCTCCTGCGGCGTCGCTCCCAGCTCTCGACCGGTGGCCGGCATCAGCTGCATCAGGCCGCGAGCCCCCTTGGACGACACCGCCATCGGATCGAACGCCGATTCGGCGCGCACCACCGCGGCCACCAGCTCCGGATTGACGTTGGTGTCGCGGGCGAACTGGAAGATCGACTCGCCGAAGGGCACCTCGGGGACCTCGGCGTCCGCCGGGAAGCCGAGATCGACCGCCGCCTCCGCCGGGATCGGCACCGGCGACGTCTCGCGGACCACCTCGTCGTCGACGATCCGCTCGATGCGCACCAGCGGCAGCGTCATCCGCCCGCCGGACGGCAGCGAGATCTCGACCCGCTCGCCCTCGACGCGGTAGCCGTCGACCTGCAGGAAGCGACCGTTGTCGAAGATGACGATGTCGCACCAGGCGACGGCCGGCGCGGCGAGCGACAGCAGCCCGGCGGCGACCGCCCGCATCGAGCGGCGAGCCGCCCGCCGGCGGCGCTCACGAGCGAGGGTGGTGGGCGTCATAGAGCGATCGCAGTCGATGGGTGTGGATGTGGGTGTAGATCTGGGTGGTGGAGACGTCCGCGTGGCCGAGCATCAGCTGCACCGCGCGCAGGTCGGCGCCGTGATCGAGGAGATGCGTGGCGAAGCTGTGCCGCAGCAGGTGCGGCGACAAGCGCTCGACGCCCGCTGCAACGCCGTAGCGGCGCACGATCTTCCAGAATCCCTGCCGCGTCATCCCTCGCCCGAGCCGGCTGACGAACACCGTGTCATGGCGCCCCCGGACCAGCCCCGGCCGGACCTGACCGAGATAGTCGACCGTCCACTCGGCCGCCCGCTCACCGATCGGCACGATCCGCTCCTTGCGCCCCTTGCCGAAGGCGATCAGGAAGCCGCCGTCGAGCCGCAGTTGCGGGAGGGTCAGCTCGACCAGCTCGCTGACCCGCAGCCCGGTCGAGTAGAGCAGCTCGATCATCGCCCGGTCCCGCCGCCCGAGCGGATGGCCGGTGTCGGGAGCCGCCAGCAGCGCCTCGACCTCCGGCTCGCTCAAGGTGCGCGGCAACCTGCGGCGCGCCGGCGGTGAGGCGAGGCCGTGCGCCGGGTCGTCGCTCCGCTCGCCGACCGACCGCAGGAATGCGAAGAAGCCCCGCAGCGAGACCGTGGCGCGGCGGATGGAGCTCGCCGCCAGCCCCTCCCGCCTGAGCTCGGCGAGGTGGGCGACGAGCCGCTCGGCGCCGACCGTGCGCCAATCGCCCTCCTCGCCGGCGAGCCGGCGGGCGAGGCGCCGCAGGTCGGACCCGTAGGCCGCGACCGTGCGCGGCGACAGCCCTCGCTCGTCCGCCAGGGCGTCGAGGTAGCGGCCGACCAGCAGATCGGTGGGCTCGGCGGGCGCCGACTCGGCCCGGGAGGTCACCGCGGGCTCGAGGAGCGCTCCTCGACTTCGGACAACCGGCGAATCTCCGCCTCGGTCAGCAGTCGATCGGCGTTCTTGGCGCGCTCGAAGATCCGGTCGACCCGATCCTCCGACGGCTCGATGCCGTGCTCCTCCAGCCAGTAGACGACGTTCGAGCGGCCCGACATCGGCCCGACCTCGATCCGCTGGCGCCGACCGACCATCGCGGCGGGAACGCCCGAGTAGATCCGGTCGGCGAGCCAGTCGGCCCCCTTCTGCCGCGCCTTGATGATCGCGGCCGCATGCACCCCGGTGCCGGTGCGGAAGGCGTCGGTGCCGAGCACCGGATAGTTGTCGGGGAGCGGCACGCCGGTGGTCTCCGCGACCAGCCGGGCGTACTCCGGCAGCCGGGTGAGGTCGCGATCGCTCCAGCCGAGCAGTTGCAGGTTGATCAGCAGCAGGTCGATCGCCGTGTTGCCGACCCGCTCACCGATGCCGAGGGCCGTGCCGTGGAGTCGATCGGCGCCGGCTGCGGCCGCGGCGAGGGCGTTCATCACCGACAGGCCGCGGTCCCGATGCCCGTGCCAGTCGACCTTGACGGACTCTCCCGTCGCGTCGACGACCTCGCGGATGAAGCGGATGAGGCAGGTCGCCCCGTTGGGGGTGGCGTGCCCGACGGTGTCGGCGACGCACACCCGGCGCGCGCCCGCCTCGACCGCCGCCGTGTACAGGCGGCGCAGGTCTTCGGGTCGCGCGCGGGTGGTGTCCTCGGTGACGTACATCACCGGTAGCCCCTCCCCCGCCGCCAGCGAGACCGCATCGCGCGTCAGCTGCAGCAGGCGATCGAGGTCCCACCCCTCGGCGAGCTGGCGGATCGGGCTGGAGCCGAGGAAGCAGGCGACCTCGATCTCGATGCCGACCTGCTGCGAGATGTCGAGGATCGGGCGGATGTCGCTCTCGAGGGTGCGCGCCGCGCAGTTGGGGGCGATACCGAGCCGTGCGTCGACGATCTCCTTCGCCAGTCTCGTGACGTCGGCCACGACGTGAGGACCGGCACCCGGCAGACCGATGTTGGCGGCCTCGATCTCCAGCTCCGCGATCAGGTGCAGGATCCGGAGCTTGTCCTCGATCGGCGGCGAGGTCACGGACGGCGACTGCAGACCGTCGCGCAAGGTTTCGTCGTCGAGC
>JBPEXA010000549.1:0-18383 GCA_052032135.1 Thermoanaerobaculia bacterium
GGTGTCGATCGCCCGGCGGATGCGATCCTCCGGCGTGACGTAGTGGGTCTTGGGGAAGACGGCGACCCGCTCGAGCTCCTCGAGGGCGTCTCCGCGGGGCACGTCGAAGCGGACGATCTTCTCGATCTCGTCGCCGAAGTACTCGACCCTGACGCCGACGTCTTCATAGGCCGGCAGGATCTCCAGCACGTCGCCGCGGGCGCGGAAGGCGCCGTGGAAGAGGTCGAACGCGGTGCGCTCGTACTGCATGTCGACCAGCTTCCGCATCGCGCTCTCCATGCCGCTCTCGTCGCCGCGCTCGAAGAAGTGGAGCATGCCGTAGAAGCTCTCCGGCGAGCCGAGGCCGTAGATGCACGACACCGACGCGACGATCAGCACGTCGCGACGTTCGAAGAGCGCCTTGGTCGCGCGCAGCCGCAGCCGGTCGATCTCCTCGTTGATCGACGTCTCCTTCTCGATGTACGTGTCCGACTGCGGCACGTACGCCTCCGGCTGGTAGTAGTCGTAGTAGGAGACGAAGTACTCGACCGCGTTGTCGGGGAAGAAGCTGCGGAACTCCTGATAGAGCTGGGCGGCGAGGGTCTTGTTGTGCGAGAGGACGATCGTCGGGCGGTTGATCGCCTCGACCACCTTCGCGATGGTGAAGGTCTTGCCCGAGCCGGTGACGCCGAGCAGCACCTGTTCGGCGAGCCCGTCGCGCACCCCCTGGACCAGCTGCTCGATGGCGGCCGGTTGATCGCCCTGCGGCGAGAAGGGGGAGACGAGCCGGAAGCGATCCACGTCGTTCGCAGACCGCCCGTCAGGCCGGGCTGCAGATCGGGTCGAGCGGCGGCGACGGCCCTCGCCGGCGCCGGGAACCGTCGATCGGCGCCAGGCCGGCCGCCTGCTCGAGCACCTCGATCAGCTCGTCGACGTCCTCCTGGGTCGGCCGTCGACTGGTGTCGGAGAAGCGCAGCATCAGCGGCTGGAGGCGGTTGAGCGCCTCCGGGTCGACCGATTCGTCGCGGATCGCCTCGACCACGGCGGCGAAGCCGGCCCGGATCCGCTCGGTGTCCTCCTCGCTGACGTCGGCGGGCAGGCGCGCCATCACCTGCTTCTCCATCAGCCCGAAGCCCCAGACGGTCAGCCGCTCGAGGTTCAGCAGCAGGACGACCACGCCGACCAGCAGCAGCACCATGAGGCCGCCGCAGCCGAACAGGGCGACCCTCGAGCAGCCGGGGCCGGACGATCTCGTCCCCTCGGGCTGGAACGGCTCCTGCGGGCGGATCGGGTCCTGCATCACCGCAGCGTAGGCTAGCACGCAGCGAAGGCCGTCGCCCTGCCACGCGCTCCGTATAATCGGCCGCGATGAGCGTTCCCTCCGTGCCGGAGCCGCCCGGCCCCGGCCGCCCTGCCGCACCCCGATCCGCACCCGCACCCGACCCCACCGCCTGGTGGCGCCGCGCCGACGGCAGGCCGCGGCGGGCGCTCTGGTTGCCGGTCATCGCGCTCCTCCTCGGAGCGCTCGGCGGCGTCGCCTTCGCCGCGGTCATCCGCATGCCGCGGGTCGACTCCCTCGCCGACGTCTCGCTGGGCGTCATCTCGCGCTTCTACGATCGCGACGGCGACGAGTTCGCCAGCTACGCCCAGGAGCGCCGGGAGCTGCTCGCCCCCGGCGAGGTCCCGCCGCTCGTCGAGCAGGCGATCCTCGCCGCCGAGGACGCCAACTTCTTCGAGCACGGCGGCATCGACCCGCAGGGGGTGCTGCGATCGGCGATCCGCAACCTGACCGAGGGGAGCCGGATCGGCGGCTCGACGCTCACCATGCAGCTGGCGCGCAAGCTCTATCTCACCCCCGAGAAGACGTGGCGGCGCAAGATCGAGGAGGCGCTGCTCACCGTCGAGATCGAGAAGAGCTTCTCGAAGCCGCAGATCCTCACCCTCTACGCCAACCTGATGTACCTCGGTCACGGGAACTACGGCTTCCAGGCGGCGGCGCTCGACTTCTTCGGCAAGCCGGCAGCAGAGCTGACGATCGCCGAGGCGGCGACCCTCGCCGGCATCCTCCAGCGGCCGAGCGCCTACAGCCCGTACAACCGCCCCGATCTCGTCCTCAACCGCCGGAACTACGTGCTGCGGCGGATGCTCGAGGAGGGGTTCATCACCGCCGAGCAGCATGCCGAAGCGGAGGCGACCCCGCTCGAGATGGTGCCCCGCAGCGCCCCTACCCAGGTCGCCCCCTTCTTCGCCGAGGAGATCCGCCGCGACCTCGAAGCGAGGTTCGGTTCCGAACGGCTGCTGCAGCGCGGGCTGCAGGTCGCGACCACCCTCGATCGGCGCCTCCAGCGGGCGGCGGAGCGAGCGACGCGCGAGCAGCTCGTCGCTCTCGATCGCCGCCTGCGACGGTGGCAGGGGGTGGCCGAGAGCGTGCCGCCGGCGGAGATCGCCACCTACGAGCACCCCTCCTGGGCTCGCTGGACCCTCCAACCGGGCGCGTGGTTCCGCGGCCTGGTGGTGTCCACCGACGCCTCGAGCGCGACGGTGAGGGTCGGCGATCGCACCCTCGACCTCGGCCGCGACGGCATCGAATGGACCCGCGTCTCGAGGGTGTCGGACGCCGTGCGACCGGGCGATCTCGGTTGGTTCAGCGTCGAGGTGGACGAGGGGGGCGCTCAGCGGTTGCAGCTCCAGCGCCCGCCGGAGCTCGAAGCGGCAGTGGTCGTCATCGAGTCGGCGACCGGAGCCGTCCGCGCGATGGTCGGCGGGTGGGACTTCGGCCGCACCCAGTTCAACCGCGCCACCCAGGCGCGTCGCCAGACCGGTTCGGCCTTCAAGCCGTTCGTCTACGGCGCCGCCATCGAGAGCGGCTATACGCCGGCCGACACCATCTTCGACGGTCCGGCGGTGTTCCCCGGAGCGAGCAACGAGCTGACGTACAGCCCCCGCAACTTCTACCGCGAGTACCACGGCATCTCGACCCTGCGTCGCGCGCTGGAGGAGTCGTACAACGTCACCGCGGTGAAGCTGCAGGACCTGATCGGGGGCGATCGGGTGATCGACTTCGCCCAGCGTTGCGGTGTGCAGGCCGACCTCCAGCCCTACGCGAGCCTGGCGTTGGGAGTGACCGACCTGACCCCGCTGGAGCTCGCCGCCGCCTACGCCGCGATCGCCAACCAGGGGATCGCCCTCACCCCCTACTGGATCGAGAGCGTCACCGACCGTACCGGCTACGTCTTCGAGCGGCACGTCCCGCAGGCCCGCAAGGCGATGGAGCCGCAGGTGGCGTACGTGCTCACCCACATGATGGAGGGGGTCGTCGATCGAGGCACCGGCAAGCGGATGCGCAAGCTCGACGTCGACCTCGCCGGCAAGACCGGCACCACCGACGACTTCACCGACGCCTGGTTCGCCGGTTTCACGCCCCGCTACACGATCGTCACCTGGGTCGGCCGCGACCAGAAGAAGCGCATCGGCACCAACATGACCGGCGCCGAAGCGGCGCTACCGATCTGGCAGTCGATCGTCGAAGCCGGCCTCGAGGAAGGGTGGATCCCACGAGGGGACCGCTTCCCGGTACCCTCCGGCGTCACCTTCGCCCCGGTCGAGCACCGGACCGGGCTGGTCGCGGGGAGCGGCGCCGAGCAGGTCGTCGACGAGGCGTTCCTCGCCGGCACCGAGCCGACCCAGCACTACGACGCCAAATGGGCCGAGGTCGCCGCGCTACCGTGGTTCCAGCAACGGGCGTTCTACATCCCCAAGGATGGCGAGCGGATGCCCGACGACATCCGCGACTGGGCGCTGGTCGAGCAGGCGTGGCGCCGCTGACGCGCGCTCAGCGGTCGCGGCCGGGCGATCGGGCCAACCGCTCGGCGAGCTCCGCCGTCTCGCGCCGGTAACGGTCGAGCTTCTGGTCGAGGTGGGCGAACAGCCCGTCGGCGTGGCGGGTGAAGTCGCCGAGGCCCTCCCGCTGGAACGCCTCGAGGTGCGACAGCCGCCGGTGATGCTGCTGCACGTCCTTGAGCAGATCGGCGCGCACCTCCTGCAGATCGCGGTAGATCTCGTCCGCCTGCCGCTGCAGCGCGGCGAGGTGCTCGAGCGCGCGCACCATCACCAGGTTGAACACCCGCTGCCGCTCCCACAGGTCGGCCTGGGGGGCCCGCACCAGCGGCCGCAACAACCGCTTCAAGGCGACGACGAGGCGGCCGAGACCGCCGCCGCGGTGGCTGCGGAGCGGAAACTCATGGTCGGCCTCCCACAGCCACCGCCACTCCTCGGGGGCGTCGGCGCGCCCCTCGACGAACCGATCGAGACTCGGGGTCGCCTCGCGCCCGGCCTCGTCGCTCACCGGCCTACGCTTCCGGGACGACGGTCAGCTCGACCTCGGCGACCACCTCCGGGTGGAGGTCGATGCGCACCACGTGGTCGCCGATCGTCTTGATCCCGCCGCCGAGGTCGATCCTTCGCTTGTCGACCGTGACCCCCTGGTCGGCGAGCGCCGCCTCGACCTCCGCCGGGGTCACCGAGCCGTAGAGGGTCTCCGACTCGCCGACCCGCTTGGCGATCGACAGCCGCAGACCGGCGAGCTCGCCGGCGCGGGCCGCCGCCTCGTCGCGAGCCTGGGCGTGGCGCAGGTCGATCTTCTTCTTCTGCTCTTCGTAGTAGCGGATGTTGGCGGGGGTGGCGGTCAGGCCGTACCCCTTGGGGATGAGGAAGTTGCGGGCGTAGCCCGGCTTGACGGTGACGACGTCGCCGCGGGTTCCAAGGTTGCGGACGTCGCGCAGGAGAATGATGTCCATCGCCCGATCCTCAGTCCGACACGAACGCCATCAGGGCGACGTGCCGCGCGCGCTTGATCGCCTGCTGCACCATCCGCTGGTGACGGGCGCAGTTGCCCGAGATCCGCCGCGGCAGGATCTTCGAGCGCTCGACGACGAATCCCTGGAGGAACTTGGTGTCTTTGTAGTCGACGGTGTTCTTCTTGTCCGCGCACAGCTTGCACACCTTGCGGCGGCGCGGGAACTTGCGGCCCTTGCGACGTGCCATCAGCTCGCCTCCTCGGCCGCGGCGGCGTCCTCGCCGCTGTCGTCCGGCAGCGGCATCCGCATGCGGCCCTGGTCGGTCCTCAGCGTCAGGTAGCGGAGGATCTTCTCGTTCTGCGTCATCCGCTGCTCGATGAGCGGAAAGGGGTTGCCGCTCTCGAGCTCGAAGTTGAGGATGACGTACTTCCCCTCGGTGAGCTTCTCGATCTCGTAGGCGAGCTTGCGCTTGCCCCAGCTCTGCTCCTTGACGATCTCGGCGCCGTCGGACGTCAGCAGTCCCTTGACGTCGTCGGTCAGCGCCACGACCTCTTCGTCGGGGACCCTCGGGTCCACGACCAGCATCAACTCGTAACTTCTCACGGTGCCTCCCTCTGGCTGTGAAGTCCCCGTTCGGACGGGAACAGGAAGGTGGGTTGGGGCCCGATCGCAGCTCGGGCCGTTTCGGAGCGCGTATTGTACTCGTTCCGGCGACCGGCGCAACGGCGGGAGGTAGGATCGCGAACCATGCCGACTCCGTTGCGCCCGACCCTGCCGCTCCTCGTGCCGTCGACGATCGCCGTCGCGCTGATCGCCTCCGGAGCGGCGGCGACGACGCCGACGCGCGCCACCTACGACGAGCTGTCGGCGCACCACCTCGAAGCCCCGGTGCCGCTGTCGTCGGTCGGGCTGGCGTGGGAGCTCGACGCCACCCGATGGCGCCTCGAGCACGGCACGGTGCGGCTCCAGCGCCCCGTGGCGGGCCGCTCGCACGGCCTCTTCTTCGCCGGCCGTGGCGCGGTGGAGATCTCGATCCCCGATCCGGTGGAGCTCCGCCAGCTGCGGCGCTTCCTCGGCCGGCCCGACCTCGAGCGGCTCGATCTCGACTTCGACCAGATGGTGCTGCGGGCGTCGGGGGGACCGCCGTTCGACCGCTTCACGGCCGGTTCGGCGACCGCACCAGGGGGAGCCGAGCCGACCTTCGACGAGCGCCATCGCCACACGCTGACCATCCGTCGCCTCGACATCGACCGCGCCGTGCTCGCCGGCATCGGCGATCCAGGCGGGGACTACTGGCGCGCCGACGTCCACGACACCGACCACGGTTGGGTCACCATCACCTTCGACGCCCGCCGCGACGAGGAGCTGACGGTCGAGCGCTTCGACAAGAAGTACGGGCTCGTCGAGAGCTGGCTGTCGCTCGATCGAGCCGAGCACCGGACGGCGGAGGGGCGTCCCGGCGGCCGCACCGCCCCTCTTCTCGAGCTCGCGCACGTCGACGTCGTCGCCGACCTCGCCACCCCGGCGACCCGGCGCACGCACTGGATCGCGGCCCGGTTCGAGGCGACCCTCGATCTGCGGGTGCTTCAGGACGGCCTCGAGGTGGTGCCGCTCGACCTCCACCCCAGGGCGGAGGTGACGGCGGTGACGGACGCCGCCGGCGACCCCCTCGAGTTCGTCCGCGACCACCTCGGCGGGCGCAGCTCGGCGATCGACCGCGAAACCTGGGAGTTCGCCCTCCTGGTGCTGCCGGGACGCTCGCTCGGGGCGGGCGAATCGGTGGCGATCACCGTCGCCTACCGGATGGACATGCCGAAGTTCGCCGCCGGCCGCGCCTGGTACCCGGGGCTGCGCGACGGCGGCGGGCTCGTCGATCTCCACACCGCGCGGCTGACGCTCACCACCGACGACCGCCACGCCCTGCAGGCGATGGGCGAGCGGATCGACGAGCGGGACGACGGGCGACGCCGGACCTCGGTGTGGGAGATCACCGAGCCGGCCAAGATGATCACCTTCGCCCTGCAGAAGCGCAGCTACGCCAGGGCGCACCAGGTCGACGGTGGTCCGGAGATCGTCACCGTCGGCGACCTCGGCGGTTCGC
Source organism: Thermoanaerobaculia bacterium (assembly GCA_052032135.1). Classification (GTDB taxonomy): domain Bacteria; phylum Acidobacteriota; class Thermoanaerobaculia; order Multivoradales; family JAHEKO01; genus CALZKB01. The sequence goes on from JBPEXA010000549.1 coordinate 6,877, forward strand.
GCCTGGTCAACGAAGAGCGCGTCGACGCCGTCGCCGCCGACACCGTCAACGCCACCGCCTATTTCGAGCGCCTCCTCGAGGCGCCGCTCGGCCTCGAGCGGCTGACGGCCGCCCTGATTCCGGCCGGCCACGGGCAGGCGTTCGACGGCTTCCTCCATCTGTCGAACTACACCACCGGCGTCGACTCCGCCGCCGGCGTCGAGCGTTTCCGCGCGCACGAGGTCGGCCACCAGTGGTGGGGACACCGGGTCGGTTGGCGCGGCTACCGCCATCAGTGGCTGAGCGAAGGGTTCGCGGAGTACCTGGCGCTGATGTTCGTCGAGGCGCACGTCGACGGCGGCCGGCGCCAGTTCCGCGAGGCGATCACCGCCTACAACCGGGAGGTCCGCGGATCGCTCGAATCGAGCTTCAGCCGCTTCGCGAGGCCCGGCTACGCCGCGCTCAGCGCGCGCGGCCTCGACCGGGTCGGCCCCATCGGCCACGGCTGGCGGGCGAGGATCGGCGAGTCGCCGACCGCCTACTCGACCATGGCCTACTACAAGGGGGCGATGGTGCTGCACATGCTGCGGACGATGACGCGGCTGATGACCGGCTCGGACGACGCCTTCGTCGATATCCTGCGCGACTACGTGCGCCGCAACAGTGGCCGGTGGGCGACCACCGCCGACCTCGAAGCGGCGGTCGAGCGCCGGGTGCCGGCCGACTGGAGCTGGTTCTTCGATCAGTGGGTGTTCGGCGCGGAGATCCCCACCTACCGCTGGAGCCACGAGGTGACGGGGAGCGGCGACCAGCGCCGGCTGCGCCTCACCGTCGAGCAGTCGGGCGTCTCCCCCGGTTTTCGGATGGGGGTCCCGGTGGCGATCGACTTCGGCGGCGATCGCAAGGGCGAGGTGATGGTCTTCGTCGACGAGCCGCTCGAGACCTTCGAGCTGCCGATCTCCGGCAAGCCGAAGAAGGTCGTCTTCAACGCCGGCGACGCGGTGATCGCCAACGTCAAGAAGCGGTAGGCGGGCGAGCGGCGATCGCTCGCCGCCCGCCGTGCCTCCCCTCCGAGCGCGCCTACAGCAGCGGCGCGATCACCAGCGCCACCACCGTCATCAGCTTGATGAGGATGTTGAGGCTGGGACCGGCGGTGTCCTTGAACGGGTCGCCGACCGTGTCGCCGACCACCGCCGCCTTGTGCGCGTCCGACCCCTTGCCGCCGTGGGCGCCGCCCTCGATGTACTTCTTGGCGTTGTCCCAGGCGCCGCCGGCGTTGGCCATGAAGATCGCCATCATCACGCCGGAGGCGGTGACGCCGGCGAGCAGGCCGCCGAGCGCGGCGGTGTCGTAGAAGCCGACCGCCACCGGCACCACCACCGCGAGCATCCCCGGGACCACCATCTCGCGGATCGCCGCCTTGGTCGAGATGTCGACGCAGGTCGCGTACTCGGCCTCCGCCTTGCCCTCCATCAGGCCGGGGATCGACTTGAACTGCCGGCGGACCTCCTCGATCATCTCGAACGCCGCGCGGCCGACCGCCAGCATCGCCATCGACGAGAAGAGGAACGGCATCATCGCGCCGATGAACAGCCCGCCCATCACCTTGGGGCTGGCGATGTCGATCGCGGTGATGCCGACCGTGGTGCGGAAGGCGGCGAACAACGCCAGCGCGGTGAGAGCCGCCGAGCCGATCGCGAAGCCCTTGCCGATCGCCGCCGTAGTGTTGCCGACGGCGTCGAGCTTGTCGGTGCGCGCGCGGACATCGGAGCCGAGGGCCGCCATCTCGGCGATGCCGCCGGCGTTGTCGGCGATCGGACCGTAGGCGTCGACCGCCAGCTGGATGCCGGTCGTCGACAGCATGCCGAGCGCGGCGATGGCGATGCCGTAGAGGCCCGCCTGCTGGTAGGCGACGAGGATCGCCGCCACCAGCACCACCGACGGCAGCGCGGTCGAGCGCATGCCGACGGCGAGACCGGAGATGATGTTGGTGGCGCTGCCGGTCAGGCTGTCCTTGGCGATCCCCTGCGCCGGCTTGCGCGCCTCCGAGGTGTAGTACTCGGTGATCTTGCCGATCGCGACGCCGCCGGCGAGACCGGCGACGGTCGCCAGGAAGACGCCGGTGGCGCCGAACTCGACCCCCTCGAGGACGTAGGTGCCCTCGAGCATCCAGTGGGCGAGCACCCAGATCGCGCCGAGCATCACGATGGCGGCGCCGAAGGTGCCACGGTCGAGGGCGTGGGCGGGGTTGCCCCCCTCCTTGGTGCGCACCAGCAGGGTGCCGCCGAGCGACACCAGGATGCCGACGGCGGCGATCATCAGCGGCAGGAAGACGAGCATCGGGGTGTAGGCCTCGCCCGAGGTGCGGGTGGCGGCGACGCCGAGCACCAGGGCGCCGACGATCGAGCCGACGTACGACTCGAAGAGGTCCGCTCCCATGCCGGCGACGTCGCCGACGTTGTCGCCGACGTTGTCGGCGATCACCGCCGGGTTGCGCGGATCGTCCTCGGGGATGCCCGCCTCGACCTTGCCGACGAGGTCGGCGCCGACGTCGGCCGCCTTGGTGTAGATACCGCCGCCGACACGGGCGAAGAGGGCGATCGAGCTGGCACCGAAGGAGAAGCCGGTCAGCACCGTGACGACGGTGAACATGTTCATCTGCTCGCCGCCGCGATCGAAGATCGACAGGTAGATCAGGAAAAGGGCGGAGAGCCCGAGCACGCCGAGACCGACGACGCTGAAGCCCATCACCGCGCCTCCCGAGAAGGCGACCCGCAGAGCGTCGTTGAGCGACGAGCGGGCGGCCGCCGCGGTGCGGACGTTGGCCGCGGTGGCGATCCGCATGCCGAAGAAGCCGGCGAGACCGGAGCAGACGGCGCCGGCGATCACCGACAGGCCGACCAGCGGCGAGCTCCCCTCCTTGCCGGCGTTGGCCCAGGCGAGCAGCGCCGCCACCACCAGCACGAAGACGGCGAGCACGCGGTACTCGCGGCCGAGAAAGGCCATCGCACCCTCCCGGATGTGGCCGGCGATGGTGCGCATCCGGTCGTCACCGCTCGCCTGCTTGCCGATCCACTGGCTGCGCAACCATGCGAACAGCAGCGCGATCGCGCCGCACACCGGCACTCCATAGAGCAAAGTCTGAGTTTCCAAGTTCGTTCCCCTTCGATTCCTAGTTCGTTCAGCCGTTGAATCGGCTCATCACCAGCTGCGGCTCCTCGCGCAGCCACGCCTCGCAGGCGTCGGCCGCACGGTCGATCAGCCGTTCCACCTCGTCCCGCTCCTCCGCCTCGAACGGCGCCAGCACGTAGTCGACGAGATCGTCCGGCGGCGTCTCCCCGGAGGGACCGACGCCGAGACGGAGACGCGGCACCGCCTCGGAGCGCAGGTTGTTGACCACGGACTCCATGCCGCGGTGCCCCCCCGGGCTCCCCGACACGCGCAGCCGCAAGCGGCCGAGCGGCAGGTGCACCTCGTCGTAGATCACCAGGCAGCTCGCCGGCGGAATGCCGTACCGCTCCGTCAGGCAGCGCATCGCGTATCCACTCCGGTTCATGAAGGTCTGCGGCTTGGCGAGCAGCGGATCGTCGGTCGCCAACAGGGCGTTGCACTCGACGCGGTCGAGCGCGCGCCCCGATCGGCGCGCCAGCTCGTCGACCACCCGGAACCCGAGGTTGTGGCGGGTCGCCGCATAGCGATCCCCCGGGTTGCCGAGCCCGACGAGCAGCCTCGGCGCCGCCGGCCGATCCCCGGCCGGCGCCTCCTCAGTCCTCGTCGTCGGCCTCTTCCTCTTCGCGTTCGCGACCGATCAGCTCCGGCTCGGTCGGCAGCTCCTCGATCAGCCCCTCGCTCTCCTCGGCCGCCGCTTCCGCCTCCTCGAGCTCCTGAGCGACCCGGCTGTGAGCGACCGACGCGATGGTGCGGCCCTCCTCGGTCATCAGCTCGACGCCGGCGGGCAGCTCGATGTCCCCCGCCTCCAGATGGTCGCCGACCTGCAGCTCGGAGACGTCGAGCACCAGCTCCGGCGGGATGTCGCCCGGCAGGCTTTCGATCTCGACCTCGCGGGTGATGAAGTCGAGGACGCCCCCCTCGTTCTTGACGCCGGTCGGCGTCCCTTCGAGGTGGATCGAAACGGTCACCTTGACCTTCTCGTCCAGCAGCACCCGCTGGAAGTCGATGTGGTCGATGGTGCGGGAGATCGGATCGATCTGCAGCTCGCGGATCATCGCGTGGCGGCTCTTGCCGCTGTCCCCCAGCTTGAGCAGGAAGACGGCGTTCTCGCCGCCGGCCTGCTTCAGGAAATCGCGCATCGTCTTCTCTTCGACCGAGATGGCGACGGCGTCCTTGCCGCCGCCGTAGACGACGGCGGGAATGGCGCCGGAGGCCCGCAGGCGGCGATTCGCCCCCTTGCCGGTCTCCGACCTCGGTTCGACGACTACCGTGATGTCACTCATGACGACTCCTTAGACGAACAACGAGCTCACCGAGCTGTCCTCGTGGATGCGCTGGATCGCCTCCGCCAGCAGCGGGGCGACCGACAGTTGGACCAGTTTCGAGCAGTTGGCGAGCTTCTCTTCCAGCGGTGTGGTGTTGGTGACGAGGACGGTCTCGACGCAGGAGTTCTCCAGCTTCTCGAGCGCGTCCCCGGAGAGGATGGCGTGGATGCCGGCGGCGAGGATACGGTTGCCGCCTTTCGCGCGCAGCGCCTCGATCGTGTTCACGAGCGTGCCCGCAGTGTCGATGATGTCATCGATGATGAGCAGATTCCTACCCTCGACGTCGCCGACGACGTTCATCACTTCGGCCTGGTTGGGCGCCGTCCGCCGTTTGTCGACGATGGCGATCTCGACGCCGAGGCGCTTGGCGATCGCGCGCGCCCTGGCGACGCCGCCGGCATCGGGCGAGACGATCATCAGGTCCGGGAGGTCGAGATCGCGGATGGCGTCGAGCAGCACCGGGGCGGCGAAGAGATGGTCGACGGGGATGTCGAAGTACCCCTGGATCTGCAGCGCGTGCAGGTCCATGGTGAGGATGCGGTCGGCCCCCGACACCGACAGCAGGTTGGCGATCAGCTTGGCGGTGATCGCCACCCGCGGCTGATCCTTCTTGTCCTGCCGCGAATAGCCGTAATAGGGGATCACGGCGGTGGTGCGCGCGGCCGACGAGCGCCGGAAGGCGTCGAGCAGGATCAGCAGCTCGACGAGGTTCTCGTTGACCGGGCGGGTGATCGGCTGCACCACGAAGACGTCGCGGCCGCGCACGTTCTCCTCGATCTGGCAGAAGATCTCGCCGTCGTGGAAGTTGTGGGCGTGCAGCTGCCCGACCTCGATGTCGAGGTAGTCGCAGATCTCCCGCGTCAGCGCCGGGTGGGCGCGGCCGCTGAAGACCTTGAGGTCACCGTAGGCGGAGGAGGACATGTCGACGTCTCGGAAGGGGTGGGGTGGCTGGGGCGGTAGGATTCGAACCTACGAATGCCGGCTCCAAAGGCCGGTGCCTTACCGCTTGGCGACGCCCCAAGGAAAGCGGAGCTCGGTTCGCTTCAGCTGGTCCAGAAGGTATCGCTGAGATGCTTCTCCGTCACTTCTTCGAGGGTGCCGTCGGACGCCCCGTCGTCGGCGATCCCGCCGTCGTCGCCGGCCGGCGATGCCGGGGCCTCGGCCTCCCGTGCGGGAGAGGCGTCGCGCTCCCGCGGCTCGGGCGCCGGCTCCGGCTCGGCCTCCCGACTCCCCTCCGGCTCGTCGGCCGCTCCTCCGCCGGCGACCCGCTCGTACTCCATCAGGATCTCGCGCTCGAGCATCGCTCTCGTGTCGCTGTTCAGCGGATGCGCGATGTCCTTGAAGCGGCCGTTGCGCTTGCGACGGCTCGGCATGCTGATGAAGCGGCCTTCGCGCCCCTCGATGATCTTCACGTCGTTGACCATGAAGCAGCCGTCGAAGACGACCGACACGAACGCCTTGAGCTTCTCGTCCTTGACCGGGAAGATCTTGACCTCGGTGACTCTCATCGATCGCTCTCGCTCCCCGAACGGACGACCCGCAAGCGAGCCAGGTCGTCTCTCGACAGGATGCGCGCCCACCAGGTGCGGGCGCTCGCCGGCAGCTCGACCGCCGCTTCCCTCCCTCGCCGGCCCCCTTCGAAACAGGCGAAGACGGTCCCTCCACTGCCCGACAATCGGACGCAGGTCGCTCCAGCTCGGCGCAGCGCATTATATACGGTTCGCACCGCCGGGAAGCGTTCGAGCACGACCCCCTCGAGGTCGTTCCACCCCCCCAGCCCGGCGATGCTCGCGGGCCGCTGCCCCCCGCGCAGGTCGACGATCGGCGGCGGCGGCTCGCGCCGTTTCGGCAGCTCGAGACGACCGAACACCTCGGCGGTCGGGACCGGCACTCCGGGGTCGACCAGCAGCAGCTCCTCGGCGGCCAGCTCGGGCAGCGGCTCGATCCGATCGCCGCGACCGGTGCCGAGGGCGGTCCCACCGATGAGGAAGTAGGGGACGTCGGCTCCGAGGCGGCGAGCGGCCTCCGCCAGCCAGTCGCCGGGGATCGGCGCCGGCAGCAGCTCGGCGAGGGCGGCGAGGACGGTCGCCGCATTGCTGCTGCCACCGCCGAGGCCGGCGGCGGCCGGGATGCGCTTGACCAGCTCGATCTTGGCACCGGAGCCCGGCGCCCACCGCTCGAGCACCGCCGTCGCCGCCCGGTGGGCGAGATTCGAGCGATCGGCCGGCGCCCCTCCGTCGGGCACGCGCAGCCGCACCCCCGGGCGATCGACGACCCGCAGCCGGATGCGATCGTGGAGGTCGACGGTCTGGAAGAGCGTGAACAGCTCGTGGTAGCCGTCGGCCCGGCGGCCGTCGACCGCCAGATGGAGGTTGATCTTGGCGAAGCTCCGGTAGTGACCGTCAGCCATCGCACACCGCCCGGATGAACCCATCCGGCACCGGGTCGGGCCACGCTGCACGCACCGCCTCGCGCGCCGCCAGCCGCCAGCGGTACTGCTCCCCCGTGCGGCGGGAGAGGATGCCGCCGTCGTCGGTGCGCTGCCACCAGACCACCGGCTCGTCGCCGTCGTAGAGCGTCCACCCGAGAGGCCCGCCGTCGCCCGCCTCGGCGCTCCACGTCGCACCGCCGCCGTCGGTCCACACCTCCGCCCCCGGCTCCGGCGGCGGCACCGGGAGGCGTCCGTCGAGAACCCGGGGCAGCGCGGTTAGGGGGAGCTCCGACGGGTGGACCTCGACCAGGGAGTAGCTCGGATCGACCTCGCAGAAGCGGCGCTCGCGGTGGTCGATCAGCAGCACCCTGCCGTCGCGGTGGTCGATCCCCCACACCGTCCGCCCGGCGATGTCCGCGGCGGTGAGCTGGAACGCGTCGCCGCGCTCGCGCAGCACGACGCGGAGCGACACCCGGCCGTCACCGCCGTCGTAGGTCAGCCGGTAGAGCGATTGGCGGATCTCCCCGACCGCCGACGGCGACGCGGACGCCCCGGCCGCCGGCGTTGGCGGCGCCCACCGCGCGCCCGAGCACGCAGCCGCCGCGACCGCCAGGGCGGCCACGGCTGCCAGCGCTTCCGGTCGCATCCGCAGCGGTCGTCAGCGCCCGTCGAGACGGCGCAGCTTGACGCGCACCGCGTCGGCGTTCTCGCCGTCGAGGTCGAGGGCCTGCCGGTAGGAGCGCTGCGCGTTCTCCAGCTCGCCGAGCACCTCGTAGACGTCGCCGAGGTGCTCGAGCACGATCGCGTCGTCGCCGACCAGCACCGCGGCTCGTTCCAGGTGGTCCTTCGCCTCCTCGAAGTTGCCGAGCCGGAAGTGCGCCCAACCGAGGGAGTCGACGTAGGCACCGTTGTCGGGGTCGAGGGCGACCGCCTTCTGGACCAGCGACAGCGCCTCTTCGAGATTCCAGCCGTTGTCGGCCCACATGTAGCCGAGATAGTTGAGGGCCGGCGCCGACTCCGGCTCGAGGGCGAGAAACTGCTGGAACTGCGCTTCCGCCTCGGCGTAGCGCTGGGTCCGCTCGTAGGCGGCGCCGAGCCAGAAGCGCGCCTGGAGCGCCTCGCCGTCCTGCTCGATCACCTCCTCGAGGAACGGCACCGAGCGGGCGAACTGCTCCTGGCGCTGGCAGACCTCGGCGGCCAGCAGCAGCCCTTCGATGGTGCCGTCGGTGGTGAGCTCGGCGAGTACTTCGTCCGCCTCCCCTTCCCGCCCTTCGAGCAGGAGCACCTCCGCCTGGCGGGCGAGCGCCTGCGGCCGCACGCCGTCGATCGCCGCCGCGCGCGCCAGCCAGTCGAGCGCCTCCGCCCGGCGCTCGTCGCCGACCAGCGCCTCCGCCAGCAGCAGCGCCAGCTCGCCGTGCCGCGGCTCCAGCTCGCCGTCGAGTCGCGGCTCCAGCAGTTCGATCGCGCGCTCCCACCCCTCCTCCTGGAGGTGGATGCGCACCAGCAGCTCGAGAGCGTCGAGCCGGCGCGGCTCGTCGGCGACCAGCGCCTCGAGCTCGGCCCGCGCCTCCTCCACACGGTCGGCGGCCGTCAGCAGCAGCGCTCGCAGGTAGAGCGTCTGCGGATCGGCGTCGGCGTCGGCGGTCGCCAGGCTGCGATCGAGCCAGTAGAGCGCCGCCTCGAACGCCCCCTCCTCGTACAGCTCGAAGGCGAGCCTGCGGTAGAGCTCGGCGTCGCCGATCGACGCTCTCGGCGTCGACACCAGTGCGGCACGAGCCCCCTCGGCGTCGCCGCGCTGGCGGCGGAGATCGGCGAGGGTCAGTCGCGCGCGGATCGAGGTCGGCTCCACCACCAGGAAGTCGTCGATCGCCGTCTCGGCGCCGACGGGATCGCCGGCGCGCAGCAGCGCGTCGATCAGCGAGCCGTGGGTGCCGCGGCTGCGCGGCCAGTATCCGAGCGCTTCGCGGAAGACCTCGGCGGCATCGGCGAAGCGCTGCTCGCTGAGGTAGATGCGGCCGAGAGTCGACATCACCTCGAGGTCGCCGGGCGTCTGTTCGCGGAGCTGCTCGAAGGCGAGCCGTGCCTCGGCGAACGCCGGCTCGTGCTCGCGCGCCGCCTGCAGCTGGAGCAGGCCGTAGGCCTTGGCGACCTCGGGATTCCCGGGAGCCAGCTCCCGCGCGACCCTCAGCTGCTCGAGCGCGTCGGCGGCCCGCTCGGCGCTGAGCAGGAAGTCCGCCACCTCGACCCTCAGGAAGGGATCGTCCGGCGCCGCGGCGATCGCGCGATCGAAGTGACGGCCCGCCTCGTTGTAGGCCCCCTGGTCGACCAGCAGCTTGGCGAGGGCGAAGCGGAAGGCCGCCTCGTGGGCGGCGGCCACGACCGCCGTCGTCAACACCAGCGAGCACAGCGCAACGGCGCCCCGAACGACCTTCACGGCAGGAGGATAGCAAACCACCGGCCGCCCGCCTTTACTTTGTAATGATCGCTGTCTATAATTCGCCGCCCTGACCTAACTCGTTGTAGCGCAGACGTTTAGAGTTCATGCCGACGATCGTCGAAGCCGTTCGTGAGCAGGTGCCCCTGGCCGACGACGCCGTGCGGGACGCCGAGGCGAGGGCGGCCCAGACCGGCACTCGCCTGGAGACCGCCCTGCTGCAGGCGGGGGTGGTCTCCGAGGCGGAGCTCGAGCGCGCGCTGTCGGACTGCCACCGGATGCCGGCCGCCGGCGCCGCCGAGCTGGCGTCGGTGCCGGCCGAGGTCTACGGCCTGCTGACCACCGAGCAGGCGCGGCGCTACGGCGCCGTGCCGTTCGCCACTGGCGCGCAGCGGGTGGACGTCGCGGTCGGCGGCAACCTGACGCTCGACCGTCGCGACGAGCTCGCCTTCGTGCTGAGCCAGCGGGTGCGACTCTTCGTCGCCAGCGAGCCGCGGCTCGAGGAGGCGCTGCACCGCTACTTCGGGCTGCCGCTCTCCGCAGCCACCGCCAACCTGCTCGACCGCCTCGATCGCGGCGGCGGTCGGCTCACCCCCTCCCGACCGGAGGACGATGGGGAGCCGATCCTCGGCGCCGTGCTGCTCGAGGCGAGCAGCGAGGAGTCGGCGGCCGCGCCGGAGCGGCCGGCCGCCGACGACGTCGATGCGGCCCGCCTGCGGCGGCGCAAGCTGAGCCCCGAGAGCGAGCCCGAGCCGCGGCGCAAGATCCAGCTGACGGAGGCCGAGCGGCGGGCGCTCAGCGACGACGCGACCGCGAGCCCGTCGCCCGCCCCCGCCGCTCCCCGATCGGAGGCGGTGCCCGCCGACCTCGCGGACCTCGACCACCAGCTCCGCGACGGCGACTCGCCGACCGCGGTCTGCAACGCGTTCCTCGACCGCCTCGCCAACGACTTCCCGACCGCCGTGCTGCTGCGCCCCGAAGGGGAGCTGCTGCGCGGCTGGCTCGGTCGCGCCGCCGGCTCCGACCTGCCGTGGCGGGAGGTGATGACCGGCCCGGAGCTGGCCGCCGAGTGGCGGCGGGCGGTCGCCGACAGCGACTGGGCCGAGATCGAGCTCGGCACTTCGGCGGTCGCCAGCGGCATCACCGGTGTGCTGGAGGCGGAGCGCGGAGCGCCGGCGGTCCTCGCCCCGATTCGCGTGCGCGACCAGCTCGTCTGCCTGGCGGTCGGCGCCGGGGCGACGGTCGACTCCCGCCGCGCGGCGCTCATCCGGCAGGCGGCGATCCTCACCGGTCTCGCCCTCGAGCGGTGGATCCTGCGCCGACGAGGCCGCTCGACCGCCCCTTCATCGGAGGACGCTTGACCGTCTTAAACCCCTGGATCGAATGGGGTTACACCGCGGTGGCGGCCATTGACACCCCCTGGGGCCGTTGCTACACTCGCCGCCTCCCGCCGGGGCTGACATGATCAAAGCCGACCTCGTCCAGCGCGTCGCCGAGGTTGCCGACGTCCCACGCGCGGTGGCGGCTCGCGCCGTCGAAACGATCTTCGGAGCGATGAAGGCGGCCCTCGGTCGCGGCGAGCGGATCGAGCTGCGCGGTTTCGGCGTCTTCCAGGTCCGCGACCGCAAGCGCGGGATCGGCCGCAACCCGAAGACCGGCGTCGAGGTCGAGATCGCACCGGGGAAGACGGTGCGCTTCAAGCCGGGCAAATACCTCCGCGAGCTCTAGCCCGCGCGCCCTAGCCGCCGCGCACCAGCCGCCGGTACGCCTGCAGGTTCTGCAACGCCACCGCTCGATCACCGAGCTGCTCGTAGACCGTCGCCAGGTTGTAGTAGGCGTCGGCGTGGCGGGGATCGTTGCCGATCGCCTGCCGGTAGGCCTCCGCCGCCTCGCTCCATCGCCCGGCGTCTTGGAGCACGACGCCGAGGTTGAAGGCGGGGATCGCCGCTCCCGGCTCGCGATCGAGCGCCGCGCGGTAAAGGCTCTCGGCGGCGTCGAGGTCGCCGTCCTCGTGGCGCAGGCGGCCGAGGTTGAGCGCGGCGTCGACGAAGTCGGGGTCGAGCTCCAGCGCGTGCTCGTAGGCGTGGATCGACTCCTCGGGGACGGTCGCCTCGAGCTCGAGACCGAGCTCGTACCACTCCCGCGCGGTCATGCCGTCCGCCTCGGC
>JBPEXA010000055.1:0-6542 GCA_052032135.1 Thermoanaerobaculia bacterium
GCCGTCGAAGCCGTTCTACTTCCACCAGTACCGCGACGAGCCGAGCGCCCAGACGTGGCAGGTCGAGCGCAAGGTGTTCGACCAGATGCTGCTCGACAACGCCGCCCGGCTCGGCGCCGACGTCCGGCGCGGGACGCCGGTCCGAGCCGTGCGCTTCGACGGCGATCGCGCCGTCGGGGTGACGGTGGCCGGCGACGGCGAGGCGGTCGACGTCGACGCCGACGTGGTGGTCGACGCCACCGGGCAGAGCTCGCTCGTCGCCCGTGATCTCGGGCTGCGGCAGTTCGAGCCGCGACTGCGCAACGTCTCCTACTACACCCACTTCGAGGGGGCGGTGCTCGACGAGGGGATCGACGCCGGCGCGACGATCATCTACCGCACCGCCGACCGCAAGGCGTGGTTCTGGTTCATCCCCCAGCCCGAGCAACGGGTGAGCGTCGGGGTGGTCGGTTCGGTCGAGGACCTGGTCGAGGCGCGCGGCGGCGACCCCGAGAAGGTCTTCTACGAAGAGCTCGAACAGTGCCCGCGGCTCGCCGAGCGCCTCGCCGACGCTCGCCAGGTGATGGAGATGAAGGCGATCCGCGACTTCTCCTACCACGCCAGCCGGGTCGCCGGCGACGGCTGGGTACTGGTCGGCGACGCCTTCGGCTTCATCGATCCGATCTACTCGAGCGGCGTCTTCCTGGCGATGAAGTCGGGGGAGATGGCGGCCGACGCCATCCACGACGCCCTCGAGGCCGGCGCGCCGACGGCCGAGCGCCTCGGCGCTTTCGAGGACGACCTGCGGCGCGGCACCGAGGCGATCCGGCAGCTCGTCTACGCCTACTACGATCCCGACTTCAGCGTCGCCGACTTCCTGCAGCGCTACCCGCACTTCCGCCGCCATCTGACCGAGATGCTGATCGGCAACGTCTACCGGATGCCGATCGACGACTTCGTCACCGCCCTCGCCGAGCACCGTCGCGCCGGCACCGCCACCGGCATCGCCGGATGAGAGGCGGCGGGTGAAGCGCGCGGTCGGCTTCTGGCTGGCCGTTCTCGCTCTCTACCTCCTCCACAACGACCTCTGGTGGTGGCACGACGATGCCGTCGTGCTCGGCATGCCGATCGGCCTCGCCTATCACCTCGCCTTCTGCCTGGTGACCGCCGCGGTGATGGCGTGGGCGGCGGGGCGCCTGCTGCCACCCGACCGGTGAGCGGTGACGCGAGCCGATGACGATCGCCATCATCGCCGGCTACCTGCTGCTGATCCTGGCGGTCGGCTGGTCGAGCGCGCGTCTCTTCCGCGGCACCGGCGAGGACTACTTCGTCGCCAGCCGCACGATCGGCTCGCTGCTGCTGCTCGGCTCGCTGTTCGGCACCCACATGACCGCCTTCTCGCTGTTCGGCGCCTCGGGAGAGGCGTACCGGCGCGGCATCGGCGTCTTCGCGCTGATGGCGTCGTCGACCGCGCTGGTGGCGCCGGTCGTCTTCCTCACCATCGCCCCTCGGGTGTGGGAGCTCGGCAAGCGGCTCGGCTACCGGACGCAGGTCGAGCTGCTGCGCGACCGTTGGGGGTCGGATCGACTCGGCGACCTGCTGCTCGCCTTCCAGGTGCTGCTGCTCGTCCCCTATCTGCTGATCGGCATCAAGGGGGGCGGCATCACCCTCTCCCAGATCACCGACGGCGGCATCCCCAACTGGGTCGGCAGCCTGTTGATGGTCGCGGTCGTCCTCGGCTACGTCGCCGCCGGCGGGCTGCGCGGCACCGCCTGGGCCAACGCGGTCCAGACGGTGGTCTTCACCGTCCTCGGCGGGCTCACCTTCTGGATCGTGGTGCGCAACTTCGGCGGTCTCGAGGCCGCCTTCGAGCGGGCGGCGGCGGCACGACCGGAGCTGCTGGTGCGCGGCGACCTGGTGCGGCCGCTCGAGCTGCTCAGCTACACGGCGATTCCGCTGTCGATCGTCGGCTTCCCCCACATCTTCCTCCACTGGCTGACCGCCCGCGGTCGTCAGAGCTTCCGCCTGCCGGCGATCGCCTACCCGCTGTGCATCGCCGCGGTGTGGGTGCCGAGCGTGGTCATCGGCATCCTCGGGGCGGTCGACTTCCCCGGCCTCGAGGGACCGCAGGCCAACACCGTGCTGATCCGCATGATCGGTCTCCACGCGCCGGAGATCCTCGCCGGCCTGCTGGCGGCCGGCGTCCTCGCCGCCGTCATGTCGTCGCTCGATTCGCAGACCCTGGCGCTCGCCAACATCTTCACTCGCGACGTGCTGCGCCGTTACCGCTACCATGACCGGATGAGCGATCGGCTCGAGGTGCTCGCCGGGCGCGGCTTCGTGGTCGCCGTGCTGGCGGTCGCCTTCGTGCTGTCGCAGGTGATCGACGCCAGCATCTTCCGGCTCGGCGTCTGGGCGTTCAGCGGCTTCGCGGCGCTGACGCCGCTGTTGGTCGGCGCCCTCTACTGGCGGCGGAGCACGGCGGCGGGGGCGCTCGCCTCGCTGTCGACGGCGGTGGTGACCTGGGCGGCGTTCTTCGCGCGCGGCTGGGCCGAGCCCGGCTACACGGTCGGCGGAACCGGCGTCATGCCGGTGGCGGTCATCCTCCTCGCCTCGGCCGCCGCTCTGGTCGCCGTCTCACTGGCGACCGCGCCGCCGTCGCCCGAGCGGATCGAGCGCTTCTTCCCCTCGGAGGGCCGCCGATGAGGATCGCCTACATCGCCGCCGGCGCCGGCGGCATGTACTGCGGCAGCTGTCTCCACGACAACACCCTGGCGACCGAGCTGCTCGATCTCGGTCACGAGGTGGCGCTGCTGCCGACCTACACGCCTCTCAAGACCGACGAGGCCGACGTCAGCGACCGTCACGTCTTTTACGGGGCGCTCAACGTCTATCTGCAGCAGAAGGTCGGTCTCTTCCGCCGCACGCCACGGTTCGTCGACCGCTGGCTCGACGGCCGACCGCTGCTGCGGTGGATCTCGAGACTGGGGGCGACCACCGATCCACACGGCCTCGGCGACCTCACCCTCGAGATGCTCCGCGGCGAAGCAGGAGCGCAGCGCAAGGAGCTGGAGCGTCTCGTCGGCTGGCTCGACGAGCACTACCGCCCCGACGTCGTCGTCATCACCAACTCGCTGCTGCTCGGCCTCGCGCGCCGCCTGCGCGAGCAGCTGGAGGTGCCGGTGGTGGTCGGCGTCCAGGGCGAGGACCTCTTCATCGACGGTCTCCCCGAGCCGGTGCGCGGCGCCGTCCTCTCGGAGATGCGCCAGCGCGCCCGCGACGCCGACCTGCTGCTGGCGCCGAGCCGCTACTACGCCGACCACATGGCCCAGCGACTCGATCTCGATCGCGAGCGGTTCCGCGTCGTCCCGCTCGGCATCTCGGTCGAGGGGTACCGGCCGGCCGATCGCTCCGGCGCCGACGGCGTCACCATCGGCTACCTGGCCCGGATCAGCCCGGAGAAGGGCCTCCACCGCCTGGTGCGAGCCTTCGAGCGGCTGGCGGCCGACGACCCGCGGTTGCGACTGCGCATCGGCGGCTATCTGGGGCCGCGCGAGCGCCCCTATCTCGAAGAGCAGCTCGAGCGGCTGCGCCAGGCCGGCCTCGACGCCAGGGTGACGGTCGACGGCGAGGTCGACCGTGACGGCAAGCTGCAGCTGTTGCGCGAGATCGATCTGCTGTGCGTGCCGACCACCTATCCGGAGCCGAAGGGCCTGTTCGCCCTCGAAGCGATGGCGAGCGGGGTCCCGGTGGTGCTGCCGCGCCACGGCTCGCTGCCGGAGATCGTCGAAGAGACCGGTGGCGGGGTGCTGTGCGACCCCGAGTCGCTCGCCGACCTCGAAACGGCGCTCCGGCGTCTCGTCGACGACCCGGCCGAGCGGCGGCGGCTCGGTGATGCCGGGCGTGCCGCGGTGCTCGCCGACCGCACGGCCGCGGTGATGGCGCGGCGGACCGAGCGGGTGCTCAGCGATCTGGTCCGCGACGCCGAGCCGGTCGAGCGCTCCGCATGAGCCGCGACGCCGGCGCCGAGCCGATCTCCGAGTTCCACACCCGGCGGCGGGTCGAGTTCGCCGACACCGACATGGCGGGCCTCGTGCACTTCGCCCGCTTCTTCGTCTTCATGGAGACCGCCGAGCACGAGCTGCTGCGCTCGCTCGGCAACGAAGTGCACCGCCGCTGGCAGGGGCACGAGATCGGCTGGCCTCGGGTGCGCGCCAGCTGCAAGTACGTCCGCTCGGCGCGCTTCGCCGACGTCCTCGACATCACCGTTCGCGTGGTCCGCAAGGGATCCCGCTCGATGACCTACGGCTTCGTGTTCGAGCGCGACGGCGAGCCGATCGCCAGCGGCGAGACGACCGCCGTCTGCTGCATCGTCGACGGCCCGGACGGGCCGCGCTCGACGGCGATCCCACCCGACATCGCCGACCGGCTGGTGGAGTGGACGCCGTGACCACCCTGCGCCTCGATGGCGTCACCAAGACCTTCGGTGAGGGGGCGACGGCGGTCGAGGTGTTGCGAGGGGTCGACCTCGAGATGGACGCCGGCGAGGCGATCGCGGTCACCGGAGAGTCGGGCTCCGGCAAGAGCACCCTGCTCCACATCATCGGCACCCTCGAGCGCCCCACCGCCGGTCGGGTCGAGGTCGACGGCGAGGATCCGTTCCGCCTCCGCGAGCGCGACCTCGCCCGTTTCCGCAATCGCGTCGCCGGATTCGTCTTCCAGGACCATCACCTGCTGCCGCAGTACACGGTGCTCGAGAACGTGCTGCTGCCGACCCTCGCCTTCCCCCCGCCCCGCGACGACGCCGAGGAAATCGGTCGCCACCTGCTCGATCGCGTCGGCCTCGGCCATCGGCTCGGCCACCGGCCGGCGGAGCTCTCCGGCGGTGAGCGGCAGCGGGCGGCGGTCGCTCGGGCGCTGATCAACGATCCGGCGCTGCTGCTGTGCGACGAGCCGACCGGCAATCTCGACCGCAAGAACACCGACGCCGTCGCCGACCTGTTGATCGAGCTGCAGGCGGCGTCGACGCGCCTGCTGCTGGTGATCACCCACAGCGAGCAGCTCGCCGCCCGTTTCGGGCGCCGGGTCGCGCTGGTCGAGGGTCGATGCGTCGAAGCCTGACCCACTACTGGCGGCAGCACCTGGCGGTGATCGCCGGCGCCGCCGTCACCTCGGCGGTGCTCACCGGCGCCCTGGTGGTGGGGGATTCGCTGCGCGGCAGCCTGCGACAGCTCGCGCTCGATCGCCTCGGCACCGTCGACTGGGCGCTGCTGGCCGAGCGGCCGTTCCGCCGCTCCCTCGCCGACGACGTCGCGGTGGACGGCGCTCGACCGGTCGCCGCGCTCACCCTGCGCGCCGCTGCGACCGCCGCCGACAGCGGGGCGCGGGCGTCGCAGGTCTCGTTGTGGGGCGTTCCGCCGTCGTTCTTCGAGCTCTACCCCGCTCTCGAGTCGTCGCCGCAGCTCGATCGCCGTCAGGGCCCGTTCGCGTCGGCGGCGATCAGTCGCGCGCTCGCCGACGAGCTGGGCGTGGCGAGCGGCGATCCGCTCGTGCTCTCGTTCCAGCGGCCGAGCGACGTGCCGCGGGAGACCGTGGTGGGGCGCGCCGACACCGCCGAGACGGTCGAAGTACTGCGGGTCTCGGTCGCCACCGTCCTTCCCGACCGCGGCGCCGGCGGCTTCGCCCTGGAGCCGCGCCAGACCCGCCCGCTCAACGTCTTCGTCGACCTCCCCCGCCTGCAGCGGGCGGTGCTCGGCCGCGGCGTCGACCGCGTCAACGCCCTGCTCGGTGGTGGCGACTCGATGGCGGTCGAGGTCGCCCTCGCGGAGGCGCTGACGCTCGACGATCTCGGACTGCAGCCCCGGCCGGCGGAGACGGCGCTCGTCGTCGAGAGCCGCCAGTTCGTGCTCGACCCGGTGCGGGCGGCGGCGGTGACCGCCGCGGCGGAGGAGCTGCACCTGCCGGCCCAGCCGGTGCTCGCCTACCTCGCCAACTCGATCGAGCGCGGTGAGCGAGCGGTCCCCTACTCGACGATCGCCGCCCTCCCGCCGTCGACCGACCCGCGGTTGGGAGCGCTGGTCCTCTCCGACGGTGCGCCGGCGCCGGCACCGGGCGCCGACGGCATCCTGCTCGACGCATGGACCGCCGGCCAGCTGGCGGCCGCGCCCGGTGACGAGATCACCATCGAGTACTACGAGCTCGGCGATCGCGACGAGCTGATCACCGAGCGCCGCACCCTCACCCTGCGCGGGGTGGTGGCGATGGAAGGGCTGGCGGTCGCCGACGACCTGACGCCGGAGTTTCCCGGCATCGAGGGCGCCGACGACATCGCCGCCTGGAACCCGCCGTTCCCCGTCGACCTCGACCGCATCCGGCCGGTCGACGAGGCCTACTGGGACGCCTACCGCGCGGCGCCCAAGGCGTTCGTCGATCCCGAGCTCGGGCGGGAGCTGTGGGGGAGCCGCTTCGGCGAGCTGACGTCGGTGCGCCTGGGCACCGGAGAGGGCGACCCCGGCGACTGGGTGGCGCCGCTCGAGCGGGCGCTCCGGCAGCGCCTCGGACCG
>JBPEXA010000550.1:0-3126 GCA_052032135.1 Thermoanaerobaculia bacterium
CGCCGGACGCGACTACGGCGAGCTGGTCGCCGTCCCCTTCTCCGGCCGCGGCATCTTCCTCGGCTATCTCACCGTCTTCGACAAGGAGCAGCGCGGCGGTGAGAGCGCCGGCTTCACCGAAGGGGACCGCCGATTCCTCGACTCGGTGGCGGCGCTGGCGGGGGTCGCCCTCGACAGCGCCCGCCAGGTGCAGGATCTGGAGGCGGAACGGCAGAAGCTCCAGGAGGAGAACCGGGTGCTCAAGGGCGACCTCGCGAGCCGGCTCGGCGATCAGCGCATCGTCGCCCAGACCGAGACGATGCTCCAGGTGCTCGAGCGCGTCGAGCGGGTGGCGCCGAGGACCGTGAGCGTGGTCGTCCGCGGCGAGAGCGGCACCGGCAAGGAGCTGGTGGCCAAGCTCCTGCACCTGCTGTCCGGTCGTCAGGGGCCGCTGATCGCCGTCAACTGCGCAGCGTTGCCGGAATCGCTGCTCGAGAGCGAGCTGTTCGGCATCGAGCGCGGGGTCGCCACCGGCGTCGAGAAGCGGCGCGGCAAGTTCGAGCTCGCCCACACCGGCACCCTCTTCCTCGACGAGATCGGCGATCTCGACGCGGCGGTTCAAGCGAAGCTGCTGCGCGCGCTGCAGGAGCGCGAGGTGGTGCGCGTCGGCGGCGAGCGCCCGATCCCCATCGACGTGCGGCTGGTGGCGGCGACCCACCGCGACCTCGACACATTGGTCGCCGAGGGGCGCTTCCGCGAAGACCTCTACTACCGTCTCAAAGGGGTGGAGGTCGTGCTGCCGCCCTTGCGGGAGCGGCGCGAAGACATCCCGCTGCTGGTGCGGCAGTTCGCCAACGAGTTCGCCACCCGCGAAGGGCTGCCGGCCGCCCGTTTCACGAGCGGCGCGCTCGCCCGCCTCCTCGCCCACGACTTCCCGGGCAACGTGCGGGAGCTGCAGAACGTCGTCGAGGCGGCGCTGTCGCTCGCCGAGGGGGAGGTCGACGCGGAACTGGTGCACTCGTTGCTGCGGCGCGACGACGAGCCGGCCCCCGGTCCGGAGGCGCTCGACCTGCAGTCGATCGAGCAGCGCCACATCGCTCGCGTGCTGCGGATGACGGGGGGCAACAAGACTCGCGCCGCCCAGCTCCTCGGCGTCGATCGCCGCACGTTGCAGCGCCGCGGCTTCTGACGCTGCGGCTGCGGGCCGGCTGCGGCGCAATGCCCCATCTGCGGCGTTTCGCCGCGATCTGGCGGTGGGTGCGGCGTTTGCGGGCTCGATGCGCCGAGCGTCGGGTTCGACGTCGCAGAGGTGCGGCAAAGTGTCGCTACCGGGGTCGACCACCGATCGCCGGCACTCCTCCGTTCGGTCCGGCAACTGATTGAGAACACGAGGGTTGCGGTCACGGACCGCGATCTCGGCGGAGCCTGGCAACGGCTTTGCTCTCTTGAGGTGACCGGAGGAGAGAACAATGCTGACCGCGATCCGAAGAGCTGTCGTCGTCCCGGGTGCCCGAGGATCCTGGCTGGTTCCGGCGCTGACCCTGTCGGCCTTCGTCTGGCTGCTGGCCCACGACGCGATCGCGCCGCTCGCCGTCTACTGCCTGCAGCTGTTCCTCTCGTTCTGACGGCTCCGGTAGAGTCCACCGTCGAGACGAGGGCTTGAAGCCGATGGCGGGTAGTGCCACCCTGCGGGAGGTCAAGCTGACCCTCCCGATGATGCCGGACATGGAGATCGCGGCCAGTCGCACGGTGACCGCGCTGGCGGAGCTCATCAAGATGAGCCCCGACGCGATCGACGAGGTGCGGATGGCGGTGGTCGAGGCGTGCATCAACGCGTTCGAGCACAGCTCGTCGAAGGACGGTAAGGTGCTGCTGACGTTCTCGGTGCTCGGGGGCGACGAGCCGGAGAAGCTCCAGATCCGCATCGAGGACAGCGGCGTCGGCTTCGATCCCGACGCGGTGAAGGATCCGCGCATCGAAGACAAGCTCAACTCCGCCAACAAGCGCGGATGGGGCCTCAAGATCATCCGCAACCTGATGGACGAGGTGGAGATCGAGTCCGGGGAGGACGGTACGACCATCATCATGAGCAAGTATCGAGCAGCTCGCGGGGAGTGACGCGATGGCCGACATGCTGAAAGTGACGCTCGAAAAGAAGAACGGCCTGGCGGTGGTCTACACCGAGGGGTACATCAACAACCAGGGGGGCGAGGAGATCGCCCGCCTCGCCTACGACCTGCTGGCCGACGGCACCGACCGTCTGTTGCTGAACCTCGCCGGCACCAAGATCGTCAACTCGATCGGCATCTCGATCCTCATCGAGATCATCGAGAAGATCATGGAGATCGACGGCGAGCTGGCCTTCTGCTCGCTGACGCCGACGATCGAGAAGACGTTCCAGATCATGGGCCTCGCGCAGTACGCGAAGATCTACCCCGACGAGGAGACGGCGGTCGCCGAGCTGACGCCGTGACCGAGCGCAAGGGGATCGCCACCGGGACGGCCTGGGAAGAGCTGCTGCGGCGGGCGGATCCGGCGCGCGACGGGGAACGATTCCTCACCGCGCTGCTCGAGGAGCTGGCGGCGGCGTCGGAGCTCGACGCGGCGGCGCTCTACCGGGGCGGGAGCGGCGGTCTCCGCAAGGTGGTGGCGACCGGGTCGATCGACGCTCCGAATCGCCTCGACCGCCTCGAGTGGGAGGGGTGCGCCAGCCGGCCGATGCCGGGGGGTGGGTTGCTGTTCGCGCCGCGGACGGCGAGCGAACGGCTCGATCTTCCGCTGCTGCTGACCCTCCACTGCGCGGCGATGGCGGTCGAGCTCGACGACCGGCTGAAGCAGCAGAGCTTCGCCGTCAACCTCGGGCGGGTGGAGCTGCAGTCGCTCTACGACGTCGGGCTCGCGATCGCGGGGACGCTCGACCTCGACGCCCTCGGCGACGAGGTGCTGCTGCGGGCGATCTCGCTGATCGACGCGCGGCTCGGTGCGTTCTATCTCTTCGAGAACGACACCTACGCCCTCAAGAAGACGTTCGGCGGCGACGCGCGGCCGCGCATCGACACCGACGACCCCGCCCTCGGCGCCCTCCTCGGAGGCGACGACGGCGAGGCGGGGAGCCTGCTGCCCTGCGGCCGCCATCTGGTGGCGGTG
>JBPEXA010000551.1:0-5044 GCA_052032135.1 Thermoanaerobaculia bacterium
TGGTGGAGTTCGTCTCCGAGCTCGCCGTCGATCGCCTGCTGGCGGACGAGATGCTCGAGGCGGAGCGCGATCCACCCCCGGAGCTGCTCGTGCTGCTCGACGAGCTCGATCGCAACCTCGCCTGGGAGGAGCTCCTCCGACGGCGGCTCGAGCCGATCCCGTCGCCGACCGAGGAGGACGTCCGTTCCGCCTTCGACCGCTGGAAGGAGCGCAACGACCGCGACGAGACCCGTCGCGTCCGCAACCTGTTCCTGCGCCGGCGCGCTGGGGAGAGCGGTCGACAGACGCTGGAGCGGGCGGAGCGCATCGCCCGCCTGGCGCGCTCGGGAGAGAGTTTCGAAGCGCTCGCCCGCCAGTACTCGGACTCCGAGAGCCGCCATGCCGGCGGCCTGCTGGGCGACCTCGGCGCGGGCGATCTGCCCGCCGCCGCCCGCGACATCGTCTTCGAGCTCGGGGAGCATCAGGTCAGCGAGCCGGTCCTCACCACCGACGGCGCTCACCTCTTCTTCGTGGAAGCGATCCAACCGGCGGTCCGCAGCGAGCTCTCCGACGTCGCGGCGGAGGTGCGGCGACAGTTGGAGGCCGAGCGGCGGGAGGCTGCGCTGCGACGGCTGGCCGGCTCCCTCCCGGCACCGTCGGAGGTGGAGATCGCCAGCGGGCCGCAGATCGAGCGGTGGATCGCGGACGGAGCCGACGACGCCGTGGTGTTGCGCAACGGCCGATACGAGCTGACGCTCGGCTCGCTGCTCGCCGATCCCGCCTCCAACCTGGGCATCGAGCGGCGCATCGAGCTGCTCGGCTGGCGCGAGACGGCGTGGGCGCTGGCGAACGCCGAGGGGTGGTTCGACGGCCCGCCGCTCACGACGCGCCGCCAGCGCGCCGCGCGGGGGCTGATCGGGGACTTCGTCCGCCGGCGGGCGCTGCGCCGCCTGCTCACCGACGACGAGGAGCGGCTGCGCCGCTTCTTCGATCGCCAGCCCGACCGTTTCGGATCGCCGTTGACGGTGCGCCTCCAGCGCTGGACGCTCCCGGTGGCCGGCGCCGACCGCAAGACGGTCATGATGGCGCTCGAGGAGGCCTATCGGCAGGCGGGGCCCGATCTCGGTCTCGAGGCCGTCGTCGATCGCCACGGCGGGAGGATCGAAGACCTCGGCTGGCAGACGCTCGACGACCTCGACTCCAAGGCGACCGCAGCGCTCGTCTCCCCCCTCGGGCGGCTCGATGTGACCCCTCCCCAACAGACCGAAGACGGCGTTCAGATCTTGCGGGTCCTGGAGCGTCGGGACCCCCGACCCCGCCCTCTCGCCGAGGTGCGGGCCGAAGCGATCGAGGCGTACCTCGCCGAGGAGGGTCGAGCGCTCTATCGCGAATGGCGGCGAGCACTGCTCGACGGGGTCGGCTTCGAGCTGTTCGCCGACCGGCTGCCGCGCTCCGGAGAGCCGACGTCGACCGACTGAGGATCGCGCGCCCGCTTGACACGTCCCGGCGCTTTGCTATCCTGCGCCCGAATTGGCGGTACCCCCAATCCGGCGGGCTTCGCGAGCCTGTCGACCAACCCCAGGAGGGAGAGAATCATGAAGACTTGCACCCAGGTGCTCTGCTTCGCGGTGATGGCGCTGCTCGCCGTCGGTGCCGCAGCGCAGAGCGACGTCGACGCCAAGCGCGACCTGTTCAACCAGAACGGCTCGCCGACGCCGCAGCTCGAGAACGGCCCGCCGCTGATCGAAGGGTCGGCCTGCCACACCGAGGCGGCAGCCCCCTACATGTCGTGGGACTTCCTCGGTGACCCGAACAACGACGTCGTCAACGTCGACATCCTGGCAGCCGGCTGCACCGACGTCTCCGACGTCGGTTGGGTGAACATCACCGTGACCACCTTCGCGCCGTCGTGGGCTGACGAGGTCTTCGCGCAGTTCTCCGCCAGCGACAACTCCGGGGCGGCGGCCGTCCAGTTCTTCCCCGGGCTGGCCACCACGATCACCTCCTCGGTGGCGGCTGACGGCAGCGTCGGCGGCCCGATCCCTCTGCTCGGCGACAACATCCTGCGGATGGAGTTCTACGAGAGCGGTTTCGACGATTTCTCGAACTCGCCGGACGCCGACTACGTCGCGGGTGACTTCAACGTCACCGGCACGCCGGTTCCGGTCGAGCTGACGACCTTCGATATCGACGGCGAGTAGCTCTCGAAACCGGCTCGGCCCCGACCTCAGCGCTCCCGCACGGGAACGACGAGGACGCGGGCCGGTCCGGCTTCGAAGGACGTCACGCCGCCCCCCGGTCGGCGCACCCGGATCGCTCCAGGTCGCTGTCCGGGGGGTCGTGCGTAGTGAGCGACCGGGTCGCACGACGCCAGGTAGCTCAGCGTCGCCCGCACGGTCCGCTGCCGGGTGACGTCGCCCAGGTCGGCTTCGACCACGGCTCCCAGCGCCGGCGCTCCTCGCCCGGTCAACACCCGCACCGCCAGCGTCGGCCCGACGTTGCGGTTGATCAGCAGCTCCGCGGGCGCGTCGCGATTCACCACCACGACGTCGATCGCACCGTCGGCGTCGACGTCGCCGAAGGCGACGCCGCGACTCGTCTGGGGGGTCGGAGCGTCGGCGATGCCGTCCGGCACCTCCACGAAGCGGCCGCCCTCGGTGAGCCGCAGGAGACGATTGACCTCGCCGTAGCCGAGCACGGGATCGGCATCGAAGACCGAGCCGGCCGCCTGGAAGAGGTCGAGCCGCCCATCGTGATCGAAGTCGACGAAGCCGAGACCGAAGCGGGTCACCGTCCGGCTGGAGGCGGCGAGCCCGTAGCGCGAGGTGGCGTCGGCGAAGAAGCGGCCACCCTCGTTGACGAAGAGCGAGTCGGTCTCGCCCTTGACGTTGCCGACGATCAGGTCGAGGTCACCATCATCGTCGAGATCGGCCGCGTCGACGCCCATGCCGGCCTTGAACGCTCCGCTGCTGTCGACCGCGCAACCGCGGAGCGGCGCCTCGTCGACGAACGTCCCTTCCGGCGAACCGACCCACAGTCGGTCGGCCATGCCATCGTTGGCGACGAAGACATCCGGCCAGCCGTCGCCGGTGAAGTCCCCGGCGACAATGCCCATGCTGGTGCCCGACGCCTCCGCGATCCCCGCGGTCGAGGAGGCGTCTGCGAAGCGACCGTCGCCGAGATTGCGGTAGAAGCGGTTCACCGCCGGCGCCTGGTAGACCGCCGGCTTGCAGTAGTCGCGCACCCCCAGGTCGTTGAAGCACGGGCGCTCGATCTCGAGACCCCACTCCATGTAGTTGAGGGTGAAGAGGTCGAGATCGCCGTCGAGGTCGACGTCGACGAAAGCGGCACTGGTGCCGAATCCGGGGTCGTCGACGCCGGCCGCCCGTGAGACGTCTTCGAAGCTGCCGTCGCCGCGATTGCGCAGCAGCACGTTGGGCCCGAGGTTGGTGACGTAGAGGTCGACCCAGCCGTCGCCGTCATAGTCCCCGGTCGCGACGCCCAGGCCCCAGCCGGTGTCGCCGGTGCCGCTGCGCCCGGTCACGTCTTCGAATCGCCCTCCCCCGGTGTTCTCGAACAGACGGTTGGGGCCGCGCCGCGAGCGGTCGAACAGATCGCCCGATTGGACGAAATAGGCGTCGAGATCGCCGTCGCCGTCGACGTCGACCAGCGCGACGCCGCCCGACATGATCTCGGGGAGGAGGTAGCGGCCCTCGGCCCCCGAGTCGAGGACGAAGTCGATCCCCCTCGACGGCGCTTCGTCGACCAGCCAGGGACGCGCCTCGGGCGCCTCCGCCGCGGGCTCGCCGACGCGCGGATCGCCGCAGCCGGCGATCGTCACCAGCAGCACGGCTGCGGCGGCGAGGGTCCGGGGGGCGAGCCCGAGCGCACGAGCCGCCGTCAGCGTCAACGACCTCCGGTCTCCATCGCCTTGGCGACCTCGAGAAGGCGCGCCGCCGGCTCGCTGTCCGGCGGATCGCCGTAGGCGTCGGTCAGCGACGCGACGGCGTCCTCGGGGCGTCCGAGCGCCAGTTGGGAGCGGGCGACCTTGAGCTCGCAGCCGGCGATCGACCGCGGCGCCAGCCGGGCGCAGTCGGCGTAGGCGGAGAGAGCCTCCTCCATCCGTCGGCCGGCGTTCAGGGCGTCCCCGAGGATGGCGTGGGAGCGCCAGTCGTCCGGCCACGTGTCGCGAGCGGCGATCGCCGTCGCGAGCGCGGCGTCGAGGTGCTCGGCTTCGCCGCTCGCCGCCGCCGCGACGACCTGGGTCGCCGCCAGATGCAGACGGTGCTCCAGCACCTCCGGCTGGCGCTCCACCCCTTCGGTGAGCAGCTCGAGGGCGCGGTCGAGGTCGCCCGCCGCGCGGTAGGCGAGAGCGAGGACCTGGCGCACCCGCGGGTTGTCCGGCTGCCACCGCAGCTCCGGCTCGAGGCGCTCGATCGCCACCCGGGGCTCGCCGCGTCCGAGCGCCGCCTCCGCCTCGAAGGCGGCGTCCATCGCACCACTGCGATGAGGCGCCAGGCGCTCCAGCCAGAGATCGGACCAGCGGGGCTCCCGCACCGGACGGAGGGCCTCGCCGCTCGGCTCGATCGCCTGCCGAGCCCGCGCTCCCAGATAGGCGAGATAGTCGCGGCCCTGGGGGCTCGGCGAAGGGTGGGCGAGCAGCTCCTGCGCCGCTTCCCAGTCGCCGGCCGCCATCTCGATGCGAGCGAGGACGGCTGTCACCCCCGGATCGCCCGGAGCCCGCTGGTGCGCCGTGCGGGCGAGGGCACGCGCCGTGTCGAGCCGCCCCTGCTCGAGATGCCAGTTCGCGAGTGTCCGGAACGCCGGCAGGTAGTCGCTGCCGCCGTCGACGATTTCGGTCAGGCTGGCGATCGCCGCCTCGCCCGCTCCCGCATCCCACAGCGCGTGACTGCGGAGGTACGCCGCGACGGGGGCCACCGTTCCGCCGGCGGCGTCCAGTGCCACCGCCGTCTCGTAGAGCTCGGCGGCGAGACCGGCCTCGCCGTTGGCATGGACGGTCATCGCCAGCTCCATCCAACCTTCGGCTGCCGGCCGTTCGTCGAGC
>JBPEXA010000552.1:0-6511 GCA_052032135.1 Thermoanaerobaculia bacterium
TGGGCGACACCGTTCTCAAGAATCTCACCCTGGTCGGGCTGTCCGGCTCGCGGGTGCTCTGTGTCGTCGTCTCCGAGAACGGCTTCGTCGATCACAAGATCCTCGAGTTCGAGCGCCTCCCCTCTCCGGAGGAGCTGATCCGGGCGTCGAACTACCTCACGGAGCAGTTCGCCGGCCTCACCATCCGACAGGCGCGCGATCGCCTGGTGGTGTTGATGGCCGAGGAGCGGGCTCAGGTCGATCAGCTGCTCGGTCGAGCGCTCGACGTGGCGCGGACGGCGCTGGTGCGCACCGACGACGCCGACGTGCTGGTGCAGGGCACCTCGGTGGTGCTCACCCAGCCCGAGCTCGCCGATGTCGAGCGGGTCCGCCGCCTGGTCGACAAGTTCGACGACCGGGCGCGCCTCGTCTCGCTGCTGAACCAGCTGATCGACGGGCAGGGGGTGCGGGTGGTGATCGGGGCGGAGAGCGACCTCACCTCGGACGTCGATTTCAGCTACATCGCAAGGGCCTATTCCGCGGGAGGGACGACGCTCGGAACGCTCGGCGTGTTCGGCCCGTCGCGGATGGAATATGAAAGAGTGATTCCGCTGGTCGACTACCTCGGAGAGAGGTTGAGCCGGGCGCTCCAGTCGGCGGCGGGAGTCTGATGGACCACGAGAGGGAACATGCGTGACGACGATCTAGACGAGAGCATGCCGGTCGAGAGCGAGCCGATCGATCTCGACACCGACACCTCCGGCGAGCTCGACGAGGCGATGCGCGAGGCGCTGGAGGCGGTCGAGGCGGTCCCGCCGCCGCGCGACGTCGAGGAAGCCCCCGCGCTCGAAGCGGTGGGGGTGGGCACCGCCACCGCGACCGATCTCGACAGCGAGGAGGGGCTGCGGGCCGCGGTCGCCGCGCACCGGGAGAAGGCGCTGCGGACGCTGGCCGACTTCGAGAACTTCCGCAAGCGGGTCCAGCGCGAGCGGGAGGAGGAGTCGAGATTCCGTGGCTTCGAGGCCTTCCGCGACTTCCTCGGGGTGATCGACAACCTCGAGCGGGCGGTCGCTTCGCCGGGCGACGTCGACGACCTCAAGCGCGGGGTGGAGATGATCCTGAAGCAGATCGAGGACCTGCTGCGCGACCACTGCGTGGTGCGCGTCGACGCCGTGGGCGAGCCGTTCGATCCGAGCCTCCACGAGGCGGTTTCGCGCCACGAGGACGCCGACGTCAGCGAGCCGACCGTCAGCGAGCAGCTGCAGGCGGGATACCTGATGCACGACCGTCTGATGCGGCCGGCGATCGTCAAGGTGGCGATGCCGAGCGGCTCGATCGGCGACGGCGAGCAGGGGGGCTGAAGGCGGGCGAGCGCGAGCGATGGGCAAAGTACTGGGCATCGATCTGGGGACCACCAACTGCTGCGCCGCGGTGGTCGACGTCGCCGCGCCGCGGGTGCTGTCGAACCGCGAGGGGACGCGCACCACGGCGTCGATCGTCGCCTTCACCGACGAAGACGATCGGCTGGTCGGGCAGATCGCGAAACGGCAGGCGATCACCAACCCGCAGCACACCGTCTTCGCGGTGAAGCGACTGATCGGTCGCAAGTTCGCCGACCCCGAGGTGCAGCGCGCTCGCGAACTGCTCCCCTACGGTCTGGTCGAGTCCGAGAACGGCGACATCAAGATCCAGATCCGCGACCAGCAGTACAGCCCGGAAGAGATGTCGGCCTTCATCCTGCGCGAGATCAAAGGGTTCGCCGAGGAGATCCTCGGTGAGGAGGTGGAGGAGGCGATCATCACCGTCCCCGCCTACTTCAACGATTCGCAGCGCCAGGCGACGCGCGACGCCGGCCGGGTGGCGGGCCTCGAGGTGCTGCGCATCATCAACGAGCCGACCGCGGCAGCGCTCGCGTACGGCGTCGAGCGGCAGGGCTCCGACCGCACGATCGCCGTCTACGACCTCGGCGGCGGCACCTTCGACATCTCGATCCTCGAGATGTCTTCAGGGATCTTCGAAGTCAAGGCGACCTCGGGGGACACCTTCCTCGGCGGCGAAGACTTCGACCAGCGGATCATGGATCACCTCATCTCCGAGTTCCAGGAGGAGAGCGGCATCGACATCCGCACCGACCGGATGGCGCTGCAGCGACTCAAGGAGGCGGCGGAGCGCGCGAAGTGCGAGCTGTCGGTCGCCGAGGAGGCCCCAATCAACCTGCCGTTCATCTCGACCGGCAAGGAGGGACCCGTCCACCTGTCGACGGTCGTCACCCGAGATCAGTTCGAGGAGCTGGTCGCCGACCTGGTGTCGCGCACCGAAGAGCCGTGCCGGGAGGCGATGAAGTCGGCAGGGCTGCGCCGCGAGCAGATCGACGAAGTGTTGCTGGTCGGCGGCCAGACCCGCAGCCCGATCGTCGGTCGCACGGTGGAATCGATCTTCGGCAAGGCGCCCAACCGGGAGATCAACCCGGACGAGGTGGTGGCGATGGGGGCCGCCATCCAGGGCGGCATTCTCAAGGGCGACATCAAGGACATCATCCTCCTCGACGTCACCCCGCTCTCCCTCGGCGTCGAGACCCACGGCGGCCTGTTCACCAAGCTGATCGAGCGCAACTCGACCATCCCCACCCGCGCCACCCAGATCTTCACGACAGTGGTCGACAACCAGGACACGGTGGAGATCCACGTGCTGCAGGGGGAGCGCGAGATCGCGCAGGAGAACAAGTCGCTCGGCCGCTTCGAACTGGTTGGGGTGCCGCCGGCGCCGCGCGGCGTGCCGCAGATCGAGGTCAACTTCGCCATCGACTCCAACGGCATCGTCAACGTCTCCGCCCGCGATCTGGCGACCAACAAGTCGCAGAGCGTGCAGATCAACCCCGCCGGCGGCTTGAGCCGCGACGAGATCGACCGCCTGGTGGAGGAGGCGGAGGAGTACTCCGCCGCCGACACCCAGAAACGCCAGGTGCGCCGCCTGCGCAACCGCCTCGAGGGGCTGATCTACGTCAACGAAAAGGTGTTCGAGCGCTTCCACGAGGTGCTCAATCCGGAGGATCGCCAGCGGGTCCGGGAGAAGGTGACCAAGGCGCGGGCGGCGCTCACCAGCGACGAGCGCGCCGATCTCGAGGCGGCGATCTTCGACCTCAACTCGATCTCGAGCGAGCTGTCGGATCTGATGCTCAGCCCCGGCGGCGGTACGGCGGAAAAAGCGACCGAGTGACCCGATGAGCCGTCGTGACTACTACGACGTGCTCGGCGTGTCCCGCGACGCCGACCACCGGGAGATCAAGAAGGCGTACCGCCGTCTCGCCGTGCGCCACCACCCCGACCGCAACCCGGGAGACACCGCCGCGGAGGCGAGCTTCAAAGAGGCGGCGGAGGCGTACGCGGTGCTCTCGGACCCCGAGAAGCGCGCCCGCTACGACCGCTTCGGGCATCGCGGCGTCGGGGTCGGCGGCGCCGGTGGGTTCGATCCCGAGACCTTCGGTGACTTCGCCGACATCCTCGGTGACTTCTTCGGCTCGGGATTCGCCGACCTGTTCGGCGGTGCGCGGCGGCGGGGAGGACCGCAACCGGGCGCCGACCTGCGCTACGAGCTGCCGCTCACGCTGCGCGAGGCGGCCTTCGGAGTCGAGAAGACGCTCGAGATCCCCCGTCTCGAGACGTGCGGCTCGTGCGCCGGCTCGGGCGCCGCGGAGGGGAGCCGGCCGATCACCTGCTCCGCCTGTGGCGGCCGCGGGCAGGTGCGCGTCACCCAGGGGTTCTTCTCGATCGCCCGCACCTGTCCGCAGTGCCGCGGCGAGGGGGTGATGATCCAGGACCCGTGCCGCGAGTGCGCCGGCGGCGGGCGTGTCGAGAAGGTCCGCAAGGTCGGCCTGAGCGTGCCCGCCGGCGTCGACACCGGGACCCGGCTGCGGCGCGCGGGGGAGGGTGAGCACGGCCGCCGCAACGGCCCTCCCGGCGACCTCTACATCGACGTCGTCGTGCTCGCCGACGAGCAGTTCGAGCGGCTGGGGGCCGACGTCGCCTCCACGGTGTCGCTGTCCTACCCCGAGGCGGTGCTCGGTGCCACCGTCGAGGTCGAGACCCTTCACGGCACCGAGTCGCTGGAGATTCCCGCCGGGACCCGGCACGGCAGCGAGTTCCGCCTCCGCGGCAAGGGGATCCCGCGGCTCGGCCGTCGCGGCCACGGCGACCATCTCGCCCGCATCGAGCTCGAGGTCCCCCATCCGCGGGATCTGGACGACGAGCGGATCGAGCAGCTGCAGTCGTGGGCCGAGGAGGACGGCAGCCAGGTGCGCGAGCGGCGGGTGCTCGATCGGGTTCGAGACCTCTTCGGCTGAGGGGCCGGCGTGCGACCGGTCGCCACCGTCCTCGTCGAGCCGGAGCGGTTCGGCGACGACTCGGTCGAGTTGACCGGCGCCCCCTACCGCCATCTGTTCCGAGCCCGGCGGCTCGTCGTCGGGGATGCCGTACAGGTGGTCGACGGCGCGGGCCGGGCGCGCGCCGCGACGGTCGAGCGTGTCGAGCGCGATCGCGCGTCCCTGCTCCTGGGGCCGTCGATGGCGCCGCGCGAGCCGGCGATCGAGGTCGAGCTGTGGGTCGCCTCGCCCCGCCCGGAGCGCGCCGGCTGGCTGATCGAGAAGGCGTCCGAGCTGGGGGTGGCGGCGGTCCGTTGGCTGCGCTGCGAGCGGGCGCCACGGCGCTTCGGCGCGCGCACGCTGGAGCGCCAGCGCCGGCTCGCCGTCGCCGCCCTCGAGCAGAGCGGAGGCAGCCGCCTGACGTCGATCTCGGGCCCCCACGACTGGGAGGCACTCCCGCCTCTGCCGGAGCCTTCGTGGCTGCTCGATCCCGCCGGCGGAGAAGCTCCCCTCGAGCTCGCCTCCGGCGTCCGGACCGCGGTGCTGGTCGGCCCCGAGGGGGGCTTCTCGCCGGTCGAGCGCCAAGCGCTGCTCGATCGGGGGTGCCGGGCGTGGTCGCTCGGACCGCGCGTGCTGCGCATCGAGACGGCGGCGCTGGTCGCCGCCGGCTGGCTCGTCGGCGGCGCCTGTGGACGCGGTCCTGGCTCGTAAACCGCGCAAACTGCTAGGCTTGCCGCCGGTCGCCGGTCTTCCCGATCGGTGCGGTCACCTTCGAGGGCGCCATGAACATCAACGAACTGCTCAAGATCGCCGTCCAGCAGCAGGCTTCCGACCTCCACCTCAAGGTCGGCAACCACCCGGTGCTGCGGATCAACGGTCGTCTGCACCCGCTGATCGACGTCAGCCGTCTGATGCAGGACGACACGGCGTCGATGGCGTTCTCGATCATGAACGCGCGGCAGAAGCAGCGGTTCAAGGAAGACCTCGAGATCGACATCGGCTACTCGGTCCCCGGCCTCGGGCGGTTCCGCTGCAACGTCTTCCAGCAGCGAGGCGCCGTCGGCCTGGTGCTGCGCGTCATCCCCACGCAGATCCTCGGCATCCGCGAGCTGATGCTGCCGCCGGTGATCGAGAAGATCGCCGAAGAGCAGCGCGGGCTGGTGCTGGTGACCGGCACCACCGGTTCGGGTAAGTCGACCACGCTGGCGGCGATCATCGACTACATCAACGAGCGCCGCGCCGAGCACGTCGTCACCATCGAGGATCCGATCGAGTTCATCCATCAGGACAAGAAGTCGCTCGTCAACCAGCGCGAGCTCGACGTCGACACCCGCGGCTTCGCGCCGGCGTTGCGCTCGGCGCTGCGCCAGGATCCCGACGTCATCCTCGTCGGTGAGATGCGCGACTACGAGACCATCGAGACGGCGCTGCTCGCCGCCGAGACCGGCCACCTGGTGCTGTCGACGCTTCACACCCTCGACGCCACCGAGACGGTCAACCGCATCATCGCCGTCTTCCCGCCTCACCAGCAGAAGCAGATCCGCATCCAGCTGTCGCAGGTGCTGCGGGCGATCATCTCCCAGCGGCTGATGCCGCGAGCCGACGGCGTCGGGCGGGTTCCCGCCGCCGAGGTGCTGCTGGCGACGTCGTACATCCGAGAGTGCATCGAGAACAAGGAAAAGACGAAGTACATCCGCGAGCAGATCGCCCTCGGCACCAGCCAGTACGGGATGCAGACCTTCGATCAGTCGCTCTATCATCTGTACGAGAACGGCCTCATCACCTTCGACGAAGCGCTGCGTCGGGCCTCCAATCCCGACGAGTTCAAGCTCAAGGTCCAGGGGGTGCAGTTCACGGCCGACGCCGCCCGCGAACAGATGGAGTCGTCGCTCGAGATGTCGAGCGGCCTGGGCGGGAGCGACCGCACGATCGAGCCGTAGAGGCGAAGGTGCGATGACCAACGGGGGCGACCGCGACGTTCGCGGTGACGATCGCGCCGTGGGCGAGCCGATGGCGGCCTACGCCAAGGCGGTCGAGCTGCTGGCGCAGCGCCCGCACTTCCGCGCCGAGCTGTCGGAGAAGCTGCTGCGCCGGCGCTTCGATCGCCACGAGGTCGAAGGTGTGGTCGAGCGATTGCAGGACGAGGGATACCTCGACGACCTCGAAGCGTCGCGA
>JBPEXA010000553.1:0-1854 GCA_052032135.1 Thermoanaerobaculia bacterium
TCGCCGCTTCGAGGAGATCGAAGCGCGCCCCACCCTCCTTGAGCTGCTCGTCGACGATCCGGCGCACCAGGTCGAGGCTCTGACGTTCGAGCTGCAGGAAGCTGATCCCCATGCCGGGAGGGCGCTCGTCCTCGTCGCTCTGCTTGCGCACCCAGACGACGACGCCACGCCCCTCGATCAGCGACGGGCCGTCGTCGAGGGCGATCTCGAAGTCGAACTCCGATCCGACCGGCAGCGGCGCCGAAGACCGCACGAACATCCCACCGAGCGAGATGTTCTCGGCGAACTCGTTGATGAAGTCCTGAAACAGCGGGTACTTGAGTCGGACCGGCTGCGAGAAGGGGACCCGACCGCGGGGGTCTCGGTCTGAAGAGGGGTCGTTCATGACGTCGGGCGGGGCGGGTGAGGCCGAAAATACCACAGGGCTCGATGCTCCCGATGCCGCCCTGCCGAGACGCCCTCGCGGGCCCTCGGCCGCAGTGAACGACGTGCAGCGCGTTCTGCAAATCGCTCCCCGATCGGTGCGGTCCGCCGCTGCCCACGAGCTCACGGCGGCCGCAGGGTGGGTCAGCTAAGTCATCGCTCTACAGTCACTTGGATGGCATCCGGACGGCGTCCCGGAGCGTGGCACTGCGCTTGCAATTTCCCGCCGTGGAGTTGTTCGAAGCACCTCATCAACCGCGTTTCCAAGAGGAGATGGCAACATGAACTTGAACCTCAAGTCGCTGTTTTCGATCGCGGCCCTCGCCGTTCTTGCGCTGCTGGCCGCTCCCGTCTTCGCCGACGAGCCCGGCTACCGCTCCGGCGTCGTCATCGACGCCTCCGACGAGGAGCTGACGATCTGGACCGAGGACGGTCGCGAGACGATCGATCTGACGCCCGAGACCGTGCTGCCCGGCGACCGCGAGCTCGCGGACGGCAACCTGGTGCTGGTCCACGAGACGGCCGCCGGCAACCGCGTGGCCGAGCGCGTGACGCTGATCGACGAGGAGATCTTCGTCGAGGGTGACAACACCTTCGAGAAGGCGATCATCGGCACCACCGAGCCGTCGGTGATGTCGCCCAACCACATCATCGTGCGCACCGCCAGTGGCGGCGAGGCGTTCGTCATCGACCCGATGGAGTTCGGCATGCCGCTTCCGGAGCCGGGCGCCAAGGTCGCGGTCACCTACCGCGTCGAGTCGGTCACGCCCCCCCGCTACAAGGCGACCGGCCTGATCGAGCTGCCTCCGAGCTACGACGACTCGCCGGTGACCGTCAGCTACGCGCCGATCCCGCAGGCCGAGGCCGAGGTCGAGACGGTGGCCGTCGTCGAGCCGGAGCTCGAGGTCGAGGTGGAGACCGAGCCGACCTTCGAGGTCGAGCTCGAGGCGGACACCACCACCCCCGACATGGTGGCGACCTACACCCTGCCGCAGACCGGCAGCTCGGCGCCTCTCGCGGCGCTGTTCGGCGGTCTGCTGCTCGCGGTGGGCGTGATCACTCGCTTCTGGCAGTAGAGACCGATGTGGCTTCCGGACGTCGAATCGTCGGAGGCCAACCTCGACGCCCCGTCCGATCCATTCGGTCGGGGCGTCGTTCTCTCGACTCGCGCGATGCTGAAGAACCTGTCGATTCGCCTCTTCGGACTGACGGCGACCGTCGCCGGAGCCACCGTTCTCGTCTGCGTGGCGGCGGACGCCGCCGGTCGCGAGTTCGCGCAGCGCCGCGCCCGCCTCGAGCTGGAGGCGCTGCACGCGGTGGCGTCGTCGGCGCCCGCCGTCGGCGAGCGCGACGGCGCGGTGCGACTCGCGGCGGGCGCCCCCACCGAAGTCGTCGCACCAGCCGCGCCGGCCGACATCGAGGAGACGCCGG
>JBPEXA010000554.1:0-1942 GCA_052032135.1 Thermoanaerobaculia bacterium
ATCGACGCCGGCGCGGTGGTAGCCGCAGTCGACCTTGATGGCGACGTCGAAGCGGGCGCCGTGGGCGGCGAGCGCCGCGACCGTCGCCGGATCGTCGACCAGCACCCGCAGCCTGGAACCCTTGATCGCCGCCGCCTCGACGACCTTCCCGGGCTCGAGCGGCACCGCCCACACCAGGTCGTCGATGCCGCCGGCGGCGAAGGCGCGCGCCTCCTCACCGGTCGCCACCGTGCCGCCGGCTCCGGAGCGCGCCACCTGGCGGCGGGCGATCTCGAGGCACTTGTGGGTCTTGAAGTGGGGGCGGAGCGCCACCCCCAGCGCCTCGCAACGCCCGGCCATCCGCTCGAGGTTGCGCTCGAGGACGTCGAGGTCGAGCAGCAGCGCCGGGGTGCGGACCTCGTCGAACATGCCGCTAGGAGATCAGAAGCTCAATCCGGCGCCGAAGTAGACCTCGTCGAGCTCGAAGTCGATGCGGTCGTTGCCGTCCTCGACCTCGAGGTCGATGGTGCGCAGCCCGGCGACGCCGACCAGCGGACCGAACAGCCGCACCCGGACGCCGACGTCGAGGTCGGTGAGATCCCCCTCGTCGGCGCCGACCACCACGGAAAGATCACCGTAGAGGTGGATGCGCTCGCTCGGCTCGAGGTCGAGGGCGATGCCGGCGGCGCCGAAGCCCGCCTCGAAGCTCTCGCTCACCTGCAGCGGCAGGTCGGCGTCGGGGGCGGCGAGCGAGGCGTCGCCGTCGAACCCCTTGATGCCGACCGTCGGCCCGATGCGGAAGCGCCGATCGTCGCTCGACAGGAACTGCCAGGCGAAGCTCGCCTCGATGTAGTCGAGGTCGAGCTGGGAGGTGATCCGCTCGCTGAGGGTGAAGGTCTGGCCGCCGAAGGTGATCGATCGCGTCACCGTCTGGTCGCCGGCGAAGGAGAGCGGCATGGTGGCGAGCCGCAGCCGGGTGCGCGGCGACGGGTGGAAGGTGAGGCGCGCGGCGACGATCTCGTCGCCGGTCAGCCCGAGATCGCCCTCGAGATCGATGTCGGTCGTGACGTCGATGTCGACGCCGGGATCGATGACGCGGATCGTGCCGCTGGGGTCGGGCGCCCACTGGAACGCCTCGACCACCACGTTGACGTGGTCGGCGGCGGGGGCGGCGGCGGGGATCGACAGGGCGAGCATCAGGGTCAGGGCAGAACGCATGCTTCCTCCGGAGGTTGGCGACATCGGGTCAGGTTCGGGGAAGGGTACCGGGCGGCCTATGAACTCCGCCACACGCGGTCGTCCCACAGGAACCACAGCTCGCCGCGCGGCGGCGTGTCGAGGGCGAGCGCTCCCGCCACCGCCTGCAGATAGACCGCCTCCTGCTCGGCGTACGCTCCGGCGCGCAGCTCCAGCTCGTCGCCGTCGACGGCGTCGGTCTTGAAGTCGACGACCACCCAGGCGTCGTCCGCCGGGTCGCGGTAGAGGAGGTCGATCGAGCCGGCGACCGCCACCAGCGCGGCGTCCTCCTCGCGGGCGGGGACCACCACCGGCAGCTCGCGGGCGACGATCGAGCCGCGGATCCGCAGCCATTCGTCCCACAGCATGCCGGCGAAGAAGCGCTCGAGGAGGGTCCGCGCCCGCTCGACGCCGGCCGCCCGCTGAGAGGGCTCGAGCCACGCCTCGAGCTCCTCGCCGACCCGGAGGAGGGCGCGAGCCTGCTCGGCCTCGGGGTCGGCGTCGAGATCCCAGGTCTCGAAGACGCGGTGCACCGCGGTGCCGACCACCATCGCCGTCTCCCGACGCAGACCGCCGGTCGGTACCTCCTGCTGGCGCATCTCCAGCAGCCCTTCGAGCTTCTCCGCGGCGCTCGCCGACGCCGCCTGGGCGAGCGGTCGCGCCATCCGCCGCGCCGCCGCCGCCTGCCGGCGATCGAGCCCGACCGCTTCGGCGGTGATCGCCTCGA
>JBPEXA010000555.1:0-2158 GCA_052032135.1 Thermoanaerobaculia bacterium
GCGCTCGACGACGCCGGGCTGGCAGTGGATCAGCTCGATGGCGACCGCACGGCGGTGGCGATGGCGACCGGCTTCGGCCCCACCGACTACTCCGAGCGGATCCTCGCGGCGATCTTCGACGAGGGGCCGGAGACGGTGTCGCCGTCGCTCTTCACCGAGAGCGTCGCCAACGCGCCGGCGGCCCAGGTCGCCCTCACCCTCGGTGCGCGCGGCGCCAACCTCACCGTCACCCAGCGCGAGGCGGGACCACTGCTCGCCCTCGGGGCCGCCTGCCGCGAGCTGGTGGAGGGGCGCGCCGACCTCGTCCTCGCCGGCGCCGTCGACGAGGTGGTGCCGATCCTCCACGACGCTCTCGAGCGCTTTGGCGCTCTCGCCGGCAGCCGCGGCGGTGATCCGCGGGTGGCGCGGCCGTTCGACCGCCGGCGCGACGGCTGCCTCCTCGCCGAGGGGGCGGCGGTGCTGGTGCTCGAGCGCGAGGCCGACGCCCGACTCCGCGGCGCGCCGCCGCTGGCGCGGGTGCGGGGAGTGACCGCCGGCTTCGACCCGGCGGCGCCGACCACCGGCTGGAGCGACGATCCCGCGACCCTCGCCGGTCGGCTGCGGAGGGGTCTGGAGCGCCTCGACCTGCGCCCCAGCGACATCGATCGCGTCGTCTCCGGGGCGTCGGGCAGCCGTCATGGCGACCGCCTCGAGGCGGCGGTGCTGCGGGCGGTGTGGGACGGCGCCCCCCTCCCCGCGGTGATGGCGCCGAAGGGGATCGTGGGAGAATACGGCGGCGGCTTCCTGGCGGCGTCGGTGCTCGCCATCGCGGCACCGGAGTGGGGGGCGACCGCCGGCTTCACGGAGGTCGATCCCGAGCTCGAGATCGAGCCCGACCGATCGGGCTCGCTGCCGGCGCCGGAGCGGGTGCTGGCGACCTCGCTCGCCGCCGGTGGAGCCGGGGCGTGGGCGGTGCTGGAGCGATCGGAACGATGAGCGGCGAGCGCAGCGAGCAGTCGGACGCCACCACCGGCGGCACCGTCCTGGTGACCGGCGGCAGCGGCGCCATCGGCGGCGCCATCGTCGACCGGCTGCGACGGGCGGGGCGCGACGTCGCCTTCACCTACCGCAGCGGCGGTGAGCGCGCCACCGCGCTCGAGGAGCGGACCGGCGCCGTCGCCTGGGCGCTCGACCTCGCCGACCGCGGCGCCGTCGAGCCGCTGATCGAAGCGGTCGAGGAGCGGCAGGGGGCGATCACCGGCCTGGTCAACGCCGCCGGCGTCCAGCGCAGCCAGCTGCTGGCGATGACCGGCGACGACGCCTGGGACGAGGTGATCGATCTCAACCTCGGCGCCGCCTTCCGCTGCTGCCGTGCGGTGTTGCGCGGCATGGTGGTCCGCCGCGCGGGAGCGATCGTCAGCGTCGCGTCGCTCAGCGCGCTGCACGGCGTCGGCGGCCTCGCCGCCTACGCGGCGGCGAAGGCGGGGGTGCTGGCGATGACGCGCTGCCTGGCGCGCGAGGTCGGGCGCCGCAACATCCGCGTCAACGCGGTGGTGCCCGGCTACGTGGCGAGCGAGATGACCGCCGATGTGTCCGACGATGCGGTCGCCAAACTGCGCGCCGGGGAGTGCCTGCCCGGCGGCACGCCGGCCGAGGCGGTGGCGGAGGCGGTCGCCTTCCTGCTCTCCGGCGCGGCGTCGGCGATCACCGGGCAGTCGCTGGTGGTCGACGCGGGGACCTCGGCATGACGGCGGCGGCGGGCGCGGAGCGCTACGACGTCGTCGTCCTCGGCGGTGGTCTCGCCGGCTCGGCGGTCGCCACTCTGCTGCGGCGGCGGCTGCCGGCGGCGCGCATCCTCGTCGCCGAGCGCCGCGACACCTTCGACCGCAAGGTCGGCGAGGCGACCGTCGAGGTTTCCGGCTTCTTCCTCCACCGGGTGCTCGGCGCCTACGACCTGCTGTCGCGCGACCATCTGCCAAAGCACGGTCTCCGCTTCTGGTTCACCGACCGGCCCGACCGTCCCCTGGAGGAGATGACCGAGATCGGCCCCCGCTTCGCCCCCAAGGTGCCGAGCTTTCAGCTCGACCGCTCGAAGCTCGACGCCGCGCTGCTCGACCGCGCCGCCGAGCTGGGGATCGAGGTGCGCCGACGCGCCCGCGTCGCCGGCGTCGAGCTCGGC
>JBPEXA010000556.1:0-9479 GCA_052032135.1 Thermoanaerobaculia bacterium
GTGCCCGTCGACGACGCTCCGTTGATGATCGAGGGGGAGGCGCGGTCGCTGATCGAGGCGGTGGCGAGCGAGCTCGAGCGGCAGCTCCCGGGAGCCCGCCTGTTGCGGGGAGTGCTCGAGGACGGCGCCAGCGCGAGCACGATCGTCAACAGCCACGGGCTCGAAGCGCAGTGGCGCCACCGCCTCTGCTCGCTGCGGATGGAGGCGCTCGGAGCGGGCCCGGCGCCGGTGCAGGCGGAGCAGGTGGTGATCGAAACCAACGGCCAGCGGCTGCAACCGCGCGCGCTCGCACGCCGCCTGGCGGACGCGCTGGTGGTGCGGGGCGGCCGCCGTCCGCCGGCACGGGAGCGAGGCGAGGTGGTGCTGTCGCCGTCGCTCGCCGCCCACCTCGTCGCCGGCCTCCGATCGCTGTGGGTCGGCGCCGACGGCGCCGAGCTCGCTCGACGGTGGGTCGGCGCCGACGACCACCTCGGCAGCCCGCTGTTGACCGTCGTCGACGACGGTCGCCTGCCGTCGGCGCCGCTGTCGAGCCCGTTCGACGGCGAGGGTGTCGCCACCGGCAGGTCGGTGCTCGTCCGCCGCGGTCGCTACCTCCAACCGCTGGTCGACTGGCGACAGGCGGACCCCCCTCGCTGGCGCGCCACCGGCTGCGTGCGGCGAGCGAGCTGGCGGGACGTGCCGACGATCGGCCCGAGCCAGCTGTTCGTCGAGCCGAACGCCAGCGTCGCCGCCCACGAGCTGGTGGCGTCGGTCGCCCGCGGCTTCTACCTGCTGGAGGCGCTGGGCGGCCTGAGGGTGGAGCTCGACAGCGGCCGGTTCGCCATTCCGGTCGACGGCTTCGTCGTGGTGCGCGGCGCGGCCGATCATGCGATCGGGCGCGGCTGGCTCACCGGTGACGTCCGGGCGCTGCTGCGCGGCATCCGCGGCGTCGCCCGCGATCTCGCCTTCGTCCCCGACGGCGGCCTCGTCGGCTCGCCGACCCTGCTCGTCACCGGCCTCGAGCTGCGGCGCGAGCTCTAGCCGTCGCCGTCGTCGATGGTGGCGGCGGGTACGGATTCGCCGGCGGTCTCGGTCTCCGCCGGCGCCTCGACCGGCGGTGGGGGTGCCGGCACGCCGGGGAGCAACAGCCCGACGATCGGCGCCGGATTCGCGAACACGCGGGTCGACCGACCGGTCGAGTCCTCGAGATACGCCTTCATCGATGCCCAGGTGGCCAGCGGGTTGAAGAGGATCTCGGGGTTGAACAGGGGATCGAGCAGCTCCGGCTGGAGCGCGAACGCCGCCGCGTATTGCTCGACCGCCCGGCGGTGGCGGTGGCGCGCCGCGAAGGCGGTGCCGAGCGCGTAGCGGGCGCGCGCCATGCCCGGATCGGCGTCCAACGCTCGTCGGAAGTGCCCGATCGCCGCTCGAGCCCGCCCGCTCTCGAGGTCGAGCAAGCCGAGGTCGTAGTGGGCGATCGGCGAGTCGGGGTCGAGGTCGAGCGCCGTCTCGTAGGCGGTCCGCGCCTCGACCGGTCGCTTGGCGACCACCAGCAGGTTGCCGTAGTCGATCCACTTCCCGGCATCTGTCGGCTCCGCTTCGAGCGCCTCCTCGAGAGTCTCGATCGCCGCCGCGAGCGTCGAGGTCGAATGGGCATCGGCGGCGGCGCCCGCGGCCAGAGCGAAGGCCGCGACCGACCCGACCACCGCCGTCGTCCACCGCGCGTGCCGCCTCATGTCGTCACCGTCGCCGGGCGCTTCGGGCGGCCGATCGGCTTCGCCTTGAGGCTCCGCTTGCCGTCCTGCTCGACGACGCGGAACTGGACGGAGGAGCAGCCGGTGCGCTCCCGGATCTCGGTCACCTTCTTCTCGAGAAACCCCCTGAACCCGGACATGCTGGTGCGGTCGCCGCTCTCCTTGTAGAGCTCGGTGTAGAGGCAGCGGACGGCGTCGCCGCCGCGGTGGCTGCCGAAGACGACCGCCTCGCCCGGCCGGCGCTCGGCCTGCACGCGAGCGCGGCGGTGTCCCGCCTTGCGCTCGAACAGCTCGTTGTAGCTGGCGAACCGCGCGGTCAGGCTCTGCAGCCGGAACTTCCCGGCCGTCGACTGCCGGGGGGCGGAGCGAAGGTTGGAGATGCGGGCGTGGAGCTCGTCGCGGAAGTCGGTCGGCGGCTGCGGGAGGTCGCCGGCGAGGTAGCGGCTGTAGAGGATCTGGAACTTCTGGATGTCGGCCGCCAGGCGATCGAGGGCTCGCTGGACGCGGGTGTCGTCGGTCATCGATACGGCGATCCCGCGCCGGTGCGCGGATCTCCTTTCGCCATCGAGTATACGGTCCCGGGGGTCGCAGCGCCCAGGCGGGCCGCTCGGCGCCGCCGCCGTACAATGAGGGGGTGACGCGGGGGCGAATCCTGGTGGTCGAAGACCGGCCGTCGTTGCGCAAGATGCTGCAGCATGCGCTCGGAGGAGAGGGGTACGCGGTGGTGACCGCGGTCGACGTCGAGTCGGCGATCGCCGCCCTCGACGCCGAGGTGTTCGATCTCGTCCTCACCGACCTCAAGCTCCCCGACGGCACCGGCCTCGAGGTGGTGACGGCGAGCCGGGAGGCGCGGGCCGCCACCCCGGTGGTGGTGATGACGGCCTTCGGGACGGTGCAGACCGCCGTCGAGGCGATGAAGCTGGGCGCCAGCGACTTCCTCGAGAAGCCGGTCGAGGTCGACGACCTCCTCGGCCTCGTCGAGCGAGCGCTCGGCGAGGCGGCGACCAGCGACGTCTTCGACACCGGTCTCGGAACCCGCATCGTCGGCGCCCACCCGCACCTGCGGGCCGCGCTGCGACTCCTGCGCAAGGTCGCTCCGACCGACAGCACCGTCCTGCTGACCGGAGAGAGCGGGACCGGCAAGGAGCTGTTCGCCAGGGCCGTCCACGAGCTCTCCCCGCGCGCGTCCGGCCCGTTCGTCGCCGTCAACTGCGCCGCGATCCCCGAGACGCTGATCGAGAGCGAGCTGTTCGGCCACGAGAAGGGCGCCTTCACCGGCGCCCACCGGCGGCGCGAGGGGCGGTTCGAGGCGGCGACCGGCGGCACCCTCTTCCTGGACGAGATCGGCGATCTCGACGCCGCCGTGCAGAGCAAGGTGCTGCGGGTGCTCGAGGAGCGCTCGTTCGAGCGCATCGGCGGTCGCCGCACGCTGACCGCCGACGTGCGGCTGGTGACCGCCACCAACCGGGACCTCGCTCGCATGGTCGAGGAGGGCGAGTTCCGGTCCGATCTCTACTTCCGCCTCGAGGTCTTCCCGATCGAACTGCCGCCGCTGCGGGAGCGTCGCGACGACGTCGCGCCGCTCGCCGTGCACCTGCTCGACCGGTTGGCCGAGCGGCACCGCCGCGACCGGCCCGCGATCGACGGCGAAGCGCTCGCGCTGCTGGCACGGCAGCCGTGGCCGGGGAACGTCCGCCAGCTCGCCAACGTCCTCGAGCGCGCTCTCATCCTCTGCGAGGGAACGACGCTGACGGTCTCCGACTTCGCGACGCTGAGCGACGAAACCGACGAGGGCGAGCAGCGGCGGATCGAGGCTGCCCTCGACCGCAGCGAGGGCGACAAGCGGGCGGCGGCCGAAGAGCTCGGCATCAGCTACCGCACGCTGCAGCGGCGCATCGTCCGCTACGGCCTCGAAGGGTACCCCCGCTACCGGCCGGAGTGAGCCCGGTCGCTAGTTGTCGTCCGCCGTCTCTGCGTCCGGCAGCACGTCGTCGGTGCGGGAGAGGGTCGCCTGCCCGACGTCGAGGTCGGTGCTCGACACCGTCAACCGCGCCGCGGCGACCGAGGCGACGTCGGCGAAGTCGGCGCTGAAGGTCGTGCTCTCGCCGGGTCGCAGCGAGCCTCGCAACGGCTCGACCTCGGTCCGCGCGACCAAGGCCCCGGTGCTGTCGTAGATCGAGATGTCGACGGTGACGCCGGTGGCGTAGGTGTTGCCGTCGTTGCGCAGGGTGCCGAAGACGCGCCGGCCGACGCCGTCGGGGGTGTCGTCGTCCTCCCATGCCAGCACCCGCACCGACCTCGAGGTCTCCGCGGAGTCGTCTTCCTCGCCCCCTTCGGCAGCCGCCTCCTCGGCGGCGAGCTCGGCCTCGATCACCGCCGGCGACACCCGGGCGACGTCGCCGTCGGTGAGCACGAGGCGGGCCTTGGGCCGCTCCGCGGGCGCCGCCGCCTCGGCCTGCGGGGCGCTGGCGCGCTCCAGATAGCGGTCGATGGCGTCGAAGTCGACGTCGTCGACCCGGATCGAGGCGAGGCCGCCGTCGGGGCGGGTGAAGACGATCATCCGCCCGCGCTGCTCCCAGTCACCTTCGGTTTCGATCACGGTGCCGTCGGTGGTGATCAGCACGCCGGCGGAGACCGCCGGTGCCACCGTCAGTAGACACGCCAGGGCGAGGGTCGAGGTTCGCATCGGTCTCCTCCCGGAAGCCTAGAACTCGCGGAAGCTCTTTTCTACCACGCAGATCGGCACCGGGGCGATGAAGTCGATGCCGGTCTGCGAGTTGCGCGTCTTGACGTCGATCCGGTACCCGGGCGGGAACGTGCAATTGCCCGGGAACTCCGCCTTCAGCCGGTCGCGGATGAACTTGAGCCGGTCGCTGAGGTTGTCGATGGTGTCGATGGTGTCGTCGTCGGGCGGCGGGTTCTTGGTCGCCGACTGCT
The DNA here is from genome assembly GCA_052032135.1 of Thermoanaerobaculia bacterium. Classification (GTDB taxonomy): domain Bacteria; phylum Acidobacteriota; class Thermoanaerobaculia; order Multivoradales; family JAHEKO01; genus CALZKB01. Next base: position 4,671 of record JBPEXA010000556.1, read on the forward strand.
CGGTGTACGGCGCCGACACCAGACCGGAGACGGTGATGTAGCGCACCAGGTTGTTCGGATCGTCGATGTCCTCGTCGTCGGAGAGCAGCCCGTCGGCGTTGGTGGTGAAGACGCCGTAGATGTTGCTCTCGCCGGCCTCGCGGCAGAGCGAGCCGTCGGGGATCACCGTCGGACCGCCCGGATCGGGGATGAAGGTCGAGAAGAAGAGGATGCCCGAGAGCGCGAACGGCTCGGTGACCAGCCGCTCGTCGGTCGACAGCTCGAGCCACCAGCCCTCGCCGGGGATCAGGAGGTTGGTGTTGTCGTTGAAGTTGGGCGACGCCTGGGTGAGCGGCGTCAGTTCGGTGCTGACCGGGGAGAACGGCACGAAGGCCGGGGACATGATCTCCGCCGGGGTGACGTCGTCGACGAAGACGAAGAAGCGACCGCTCGGCTGCTGACGGCGGAAGAGGTTCTCGCGGTCGCCGGTGCCGAGGGCGACGGCGTAGCGGTTGAAGCGCTGCAGGAAGATCACCGAAGGACGGTAGAAGATCGGCCGCACCTCCGGCGGTACCGCCAGCGGATCGCTGGTCTCGAGGATGACGAAGGGACCGAAGTCGGGATCGGTGATCCGCGGCAGGGTGCGGCTCACCACCGTGCCATCCCAGGCGGTCTCTTCGATGAGGACCGGCTCGAGCTGCGGGTACTTGGGATCGGAGCCGCCCTGGTCGAGCGGATCGAGCGTCACCCGGTAGAGGAGGCCGAGGCTGGTGCCGGCGTAGATGGTGTCGAGATAGCCGTCGAAGTTGGTGTCGACGGCGGCCGGCTCGGCGGCGATCGCCCCCATCACCTTGTGCTTGTAGATCGGCTCGCCGGTCTCGACGTCGATCAGGTAGAGGTGGTTGCCGCGCTGGTACGGGGCGCGGGGGTCGAAGCCGCCGCCGATCACCATCACGTGGCGATCCTCGAGGGTGGGATCGGGCCCGCTGCAGCCGCTGAGGCAGGCGCGGATGCGGCCGAAGGTCGGGTTCGACCAGGCGAAGGCGAGATCGACGTAGCCGTTGTCGTCTTCATCGAGCCGCACGCCCTCGATGGTGTCGGTGAACTCCCACAGCGTGGCGCCGAAGGCGACCGGCCCACACCCCGACACCGCCGGCGTGATGCCGTCGATCGAGCGCAGGCAGTCGGGCGGCTCGACGCCGGTCGCCAGCGGGATCGGCGACTCGCCGGGACCGACGGTCGGCAGCGGATCGGGCTGGGTGATGTCGAGGGCGAAGTATCCCGACATCGGCTGGTTGACCGGCGACGAGTTGTCGTTCGGGTTCGAGTCTTCGGGGCTCGAGATGTCCCCGCGGCTCTCGGGCGGGATGTTGCCCCCCTCCCGCAGGCCGCCGATCAGCACGGTGCGCCACTCGCGGTCGCTCTCGTTCGGCGGGTTTGCCAGGGAGTCGGGCCCGTCGTGGATCGGATCGATGCGCACGTCGGCCGCCTGGGTGCGGCCGTCGACCGAGAAGCGGTGCCGCGGCAGCCCCTCGGTGAGCTCGCGCACGGTCGGCATCGCGGTCCGCGGCACGTAGGCGAAGAGCTCGCGTCCGCTGCCGTTGTCGAACAGGCAGGGGCGCGGGTCGTCGCGCACCAGCTCGCGGCAGACACCGGCGTCGAGCGCGTGGAGCATGCCGCCGTTGGCGCCGAAGAAGAGGATGCGGCGGCGGAAGGCGTGCTCGATCGAGAACTCGCGGTAGCCGTCGACGTCCTGGATGAAGTTGAGCAGGTTGTTGGGCGAGCCGAAGAAGAGCGGGTCGGAGTGGAAGATGTCGGTCAGCAGATAGTCGATCGGCACCGGGAAGTCGTCGTTGAGCGGCGTCGTCTTGACCGACAGCGTGCTGTCGATGATGGCGTTGGCGGCGTCTCGCGCCGGGCCGTGCGTCGCGGTGTCGAGCTCGTCGAAGGCGAGGTCGAAGGCGCGCCACAGATCGAACTCCTGCGCCGCGGGCGTCCCGCCGCCGACGGTCTCCTCGAAGTAGTGGCGGCGGCGCGGCACGGTGTTGCCGAACTCGGAGTAGTAGACGCGGCGCTGTGTGAGCAGGTCGCCGATCGGGTCGGCGGCGTTGTACTGCTCGTTGAGGATCACCTCGCCCGCCTCCCACAGCAGGCAGGCGGACGGATCGTCGGTCGGGTCCTCGAGGTCGTCGGTCGGGCAGATCCGCGAGGTGTCGGGCTTGTTGTCGGCGTCGATCGGCACCGGCTTCAAGAAGGCGTTGACCTCGCCGATCCACTGCGAGCGCTCCGGCACCGGCGTGAACTCGGTGAGGAACACCTTGTCGGCGGCCTCCGCCTGCACCGACGGCACCGCCGCGGTCGCGAAGGCGGTCGGCTTCGGCCGGATCTGGTCGAGGATCGACACCAGCGCGTTGACCAGCTCGTCCTTGTTCTGCGGGTAGATGACGCCCGGCCCCTCGCCGTCGATGGTGCCGTCACGGTCGTAGTCCTCGTTGCCGGTGCCGCCGGTCGACGCCATGCAGCGCAGCGAGCGGTTCTCCCGCGGGGGCGTCGTCACCACCGGCCACTCGTCGGGCGGCAGGTTGGGGTCGTCGCTGGGGAAGCAGGTCGGCAGGCCGTCGCCGGCGCAGCAGGTGACGTTGGGGGTCTCGTCGCCGGAGCCGGTGCACCGCGGCAGATACGGGACGTGGGGCGGCACGCCGAAGGCGACGACGAAGGTCTGGACACCGAGCTGGGTGAACAGCTCGTGGGTGCCGTCGATGCTGCACGGATCGTCGCCGTCGCAGGTGCTCTGGTTGCCGTCGGTGATCATCACCAGATAGGTCTCGCGGCACGCCGCGCTGGGGTCGTTGGCGGCGGCGGTGTCGACCCAGCCGGTCGTCCCCTCCATCCAGTCGTGGAACGACTTGACCACGGTTCCGATCGGGGTGGCGCCGAAGGCGAGGATCGGCCGCTCGTCGGGGTCTCTGAGCTGCAGCAGGCCACCGACCGGATCGTCGTTGAAGTAGGTGGCGACGCGGAAGTCGGGCGGCGCCGCCGGGTCGCCGACGAGGTTCGGCGCCAGCCGCTCGAGCAGCGCCTGACGGTTGTCGTTGCGCCAGTCGATCGGCAGCACGTCGCCGACGTCGAGCAGCCCCGGGAAGTCGCCGTCGGCGACCGTGTCCCACCGCAGGTTGGTCGTGCCCTCCGGGTCGTCCGCCGAGTCGGTGTTCGAGTCCCAGTTGAGGCAGGTGTTGCTCGCCCGGCCGTCGCTCGCCGTCCCCTGCGAGAACATGCCGGCCCGCGCCGGGCCGCGGGCGGTGACGAAGTCCCAGTTGGAGAAGTCGGTCACCAGGCCGAAGTCGACGGCGACCGTCGCCTCCTGGTCGAACGACGAGCAGCTGTCGTTGAGGCAGTGGCGGCGGCGCACGTCGATGGTGATCGTCGCGTCGCCGAGGTTGTTGGCGGTCACCGCGCGGTCGGTCATCTGGATCTCGTAGGTCTCGCCGGCCGAGCGGACGAAGAAGGTCGTGCTCGCGTCGCTGTTGCCGTTGAGCTCGGCGCTGTTCTTGGGCAGCGCCTCGACCCGCTGGCGCTCCCACATGTCGTCGAGGTCGGCCGGCGTATCGCCGGCGCAGCCGATGACGTTGTCGGGGCCGCTGCCGGTGGTGCACGCCCAGGTGGTGCCGAAGGTGTGGACGTCGCCCGCGACCAGCGGCGGCCCGGCGACCTGGCCGCGCGGGTACGGCCCGTAGCCGGGGATGTTGGGCCCGTCTTCGAGCGCCTGGTAGGTCCAGTGCTTGCGCGGGATGCGCAGCCGGTCCTGGTTGTAGGTCGCGAAGCCGACGTTGAGGTCGTTGGTCTGGCTGATGACCTCGTAGATCGCCTCCTTGGCGAGGTAGAGCTTCGAGCTCGGATGGTCGCCGGAGCCGGGGAGCCAGCAGTCGCCGGTGGGGCACAGGTAGTCGCAGGTGCCGGCGTCGAACTCCGCCTGGGTGCACTGGGCGCTCCAGTGCATCGAACCGGAAGTGTCGAACATGAAGAAGACCGTGGGGATCTCCTCGAAGCCGGTGATCAGGCGCCGGTCGTCGGCGTCGACCGCGCAGGGGAGCAGCACGGCGCCGCAGAGCGCGGCGGCCGTGATCAGACGGGACGGGATCGTGGGCATCATGGTCGGGATCTCCGGAGGGCGCTAGAGCGCGAGCTTGCGCGCCAGCGTGACGCGGTCGAGGCGTTCGATCGGGAAGAAGGCGGCGGACTGCAGCCTCCAAGGCTGGATGTCGATGGTGGCGGCGACCCGCCGCTCGGTGGTGGTGTCGGTGATGTTCTGGCGGGTCCCCGTCGACGGCATCGCGATGTTGGTGCGGTTGAACGAGTTGTCGCGGTAGGCGCCGGCGTTGTTGATCTCGCACAGATTGCACGGGGACAGCTGCAGCGGCAGCAGTGGCCCGACACTCACCCGGCTGCGGGTGAGCGGCGAGGCGAGCGCTCCCGGCGCCTCGTTGAGGATGTAGCTGTTGTTGTCGTCGTCGGAATCGTCGTAGTTGAAGTCGCTCGCCACCAGGATGCGCGCCGCCGAGATGCCGATGCCGGCGTCGCCGGCGTAGAAGGTGCGCTCGAGCACCCGCTCGTTGAAGCCGATCTGGCTCTCGGTCTCCGTGACCAGGGCGAGCGACAGCCCCATCAGGGTGAGGACGAGCAGCAGCAGAAGGCTGATGATGTAGGCGTTGCCGCCTTCACGGGTCAGATGTCGGATGCGCATCAGAGGTTCCTCAGGTCGACGACGGAGGTGAGCAGCAGGCGGCGCCGCGCCCGACCCTCCCCGCTGTTGACCGGGTCGGTGATGTTCTG
>JBPEXA010000557.1:0-3933 GCA_052032135.1 Thermoanaerobaculia bacterium
TACGCCTGGCTCGGCATGCGCGACGGCAGCCGGCATCGGCTCGATCGGATCTGCGCACCCGACGGCGCCGGCGGCCGGCAGGCTGCCGCCCGCTAGCACCGTGCGTCGTTGGAGCGACCGCCGCCGGCGGGCTACCATCCGCCTCGGTGGACGATCAGCGCCCGGCGACGACGAGCGAGGTGGCTCCGGAAACGGCCGCGATGGGGCCGGTCTGGATCGTCATTCCGGCCTACCACGAGGCGTCGTCGATCGGCGACGTCGTCGCGGCCCTGAGAGAGACCTTCGAGCACGTGGTGGTGGTCGACGACGGCTCGCGCGACGACACCCGCCGCCGCGCAGCCGACGCCGGCGCCGTCGCCCTGCGCCATGTGATCAACCGCGGCCAGGGAGCGGCGCTGCAGACCGGCATCACCTACGCGCTGCGGCGCGGCGCCGCCGCCGTGGTCACCTTCGACGCCGACGGTCAGCATCGCCGGGACGACATCCCGCGCCTGCTTGCGGCGCTCGACGAGGGCGGCTGCGACATCGCCCTCGGCTCCCGCTTCCTCGGCTCCACCGAAGGGATGCCGGTCCTGCGGCGCGTCACCCTCAAGCTCGCCGTCCTCTTCACCCGTCTGGTCTCGCGGGTGCGCGTCACCGACGCTCACAACGGTCTGCGGGCGTTCACCCGGGAGGCGGCGAGCCGCCTGCGCATCCGGATGGACCGCATGGCGCACGCCAGCGAGGTGATCGACCAGATCCGCCGCAGCGGCCTCAGCTACCGTGAGGTGCCGGTGCACATCCGCTACACCGCCTACTCGCGCGCCAAGGGGCAGCGGCTGACCGCCGCCTTCAAGATCGTGATCGACTATCTGCTGAATCGCCTCCTCGGTTGACGATGCCGGCCCGCGACGAGCTCCCGGAGGTCTACGACGCCCGCTACCGGGGCGACTATCGGCGTCGACTCGTCGGCTACGAGGTCGCCCGCTGGCACGCCCTCGACCACCTGCTGCGCAAAGTGGTGCCGCTCGGCACCGTCGAGCGGGTGCTCGACTACGGCGCCGGCAGCGGACTGTTCCTCCCCCTCTGGCGCGAGCGCTTCCCCGAGGCGGAACTGTCGGCGTGCGAGATCAGCGCCGTCGCCCTCGAGCGGCTGCGCGCCGACCATCCCGATCTCGCCGATCGCGCGCGGCTGATGGAGGACGAGCGCGCGCCGTTCGAGGACGGCCGCTTCGATCTCGTGGTCAGCGTCGAGGTGATGGAGCACGTCGCCGACCTCGATCGCTACCTCGCCGACATCCGGCGGCTGCTGCGACCCGGCGGCTGGTTCGTCTGGACCACGCCGTGCGGCAACGCGCTGTCGATCGAGCACCTGTTCAGCCGCCTCACCTTCCAGATCGAGTCGACCGCCGAGGGCTACCGGCGATGGAAGTGGGAGGAGCCGACCCACGTGCGCCGGCTCAAGACGCGGGAGATCGCCGAACGGCTCGCCGACCACCGGTTCGACGACGTCGGCTTCCGCCTGCGCTCCCACCTCTTCTCGATCCCCTGCACCGTGCTCTTCCGCGGCCCCCTGCGCCCGCTCGGCGAGCGGCTGATGCGGCTCGACTACCTGCTCTTCCGACGGCTGCCCAACGGCGGCTCGATGCTAGGCTTCGCCCGCGCGTCATGACCAACTTCCAGATCCTGGGCGTCGGCTTCAGCGGGCTGTTCGCGCTGTTGGCGGTGGGGGCGGCGGCTCGGGGTCGTCTCAGCTGGCCGGCCGGGCTCGCCTGGACCACGCTGTGGGTGACGGCGGCGATCGCCATCGCCAACCCCGGCCTCACCGTCGTGATCGCCGGCTGGCTCGGGATCGCCCGCGGCGCCGACCTCATCTTCTACTGCGGCATCCTGGCGATGTTCGTCGGCTTCTTCGTCGTCCTCGGCCGCCTGCGCCGCATCGAGGAGAACATCACCACCATCGTCCGCGAGATCGCCGTCGAGCGCGGCGGCGACTCCGCTCGCTCCCCGTCGCCTCCGGCCTCGTTGCCGCCGGAGTAGCGGCGTGGAGGTCACCCTCGTCATCCCGGGGCGCAACGCGGCGGCGACCCTGCGGCGGTGCCTCGAAGCGGTGGTGCCGCTGCTCGACGGCGGCGAGGTCACCGAGATCGTCTTCGTCGACGACGGCTCGACCGACGACAGCGCCGCGATCGCCGCGGAGTTCCCGGTGCGACGGGTCGCCATCCCCCCCTCGGGCCCCGGCGCGGCGCGCAACGCCGGCTGGCGGGCGGCGGCGACCGAGCTCGTCTGGTTCATCGACGCCGACTGCGTGGCCGAGCCCGATGCGCTCTCTCTGCTGCGGCCGCTCCTCGACGAGGAGGGGGTGGTCGGCGCCGGCGGCAGCTACGGCAACATGGTGCCAGAGTCACTGCTCGCCTGCCTGATCCACGAGGAGATCGTCGCCCGCCATCGCACCATGGGGCGCCGTGTCGACTTCCTCGCCACCTTCAACGTCCTCTACCTGCGGGAGGCGCTGGAGGCGATCGGCGGCTTCGACGAGGCGATGCTCAAGGCGCAGGACGCCGACCTCGCCTACCGGTTGCGGAAGGCGGGCGGCGAGCTCGGCTTCGACATTCGCTCGCGGGTCGGCCACTACCACCCGACCCGGCTGTGGCGCTATCTCAGGACCCAGAGCGCGCAGGGGTACTGGCGCGTCTACCTCTATTTCAAGCACCCGGAGGGGATGGGCGGCGACGCCTACAGCGGCTGGGTCGACCATCTGCAGCCACCGCTCGCCATGGTCTGCCTGGCGAGCCTCCCTCTGCTCGCCTGGCCCGCCGTGCGCTGGCTCGTCGCCCTGCCGTGGGCGGCGCTGGCGCTCGCCCAGCTGCCGCTCACCAGCCGGCTGGTCGCCGCCACCCGCGACGCCAGGCTGCTCGCCTTCGCGCCGATGGGCTTCCTGCGCGCCTTCGCCCGCGGCATCGGGATGACTCGCGCCGCGCTGCAGGCGCCCGGCTGGCGGGCCCGCCGTTGACCACCCTCACCCGGCAGACGCTCTATCTGATCGCCGGCACCGGCGTCACCGCCGCTCTCAACCTCGCCTACACCATCTACGTCGGCAAGGTGCTCGGCCCCGACGCCTACGCGGTGTTCGTGTCGACGCTGGCGGTGATCTACCTCTGCACGATCCCCTCCGGCCCCACCAACTCGGCGATCGCCCGCTTCGTCGCCGGCTTCGCCGGACCCGACTCTCGCGGCCGCACGCTCTACCTGGTGCGCGGCCTCGGCCGTTTCGTCGCCCGCTGGGGGGCGGTCGGCATGGTGGCCGGCATCGTGCTGGCGATCCCCCTCGCCTCGGTGCTCCGCTTCCCGTCGCCGCGACCGCTGCAGGTGGCGATGGTCGTCGCCTTCCTCAGCGTCCTGCTGAGCGTCTTCCGCGGCTGGCTGCGCGGGCTGCAGGACTTCGCCGGCTACAGCGTCAATCTCGCCGCCGAGGCGATCGTCCGCCTCGCCGCGGGGGTCGCCGCGCTGGCGCTGGTCGCCACCGCCACCAGCGCGGTGACCGCTTACGTCGCCGCGGTCGTCGCGGTGCTCGCCCTCTCCTGGTGGCAGCTGCGACCGCAGCGCCGCGGGGTGGTGGCCGAGGCGTTCCCGATCGCCGAGGTCAAACGGTTCACCGGACCGATGCTGCTCTTCACCCTCGGCAACGCCGCCTTCCAGAACCTCGACATGCTGATGGTCAAGGGGATGTTCGCCACCCACGAGGCCGGCCTCTACGCCGCCGCCATCACCCTCGCCAAGCCGATCGGTGTGCTCTTCATGCCGTTCCACACCCTGTCGCTGCCGATGCTGAGCGCGGTGCGCGCCCGACGGCAGAGCACCTGGTCGATGCTCGCCCGGGTGGCGGCCGCCTACGCCGCCCTCGCCGCGCTGCCGATCGCCGCCTTCGCGATCGCCGGCGAGGCGATCGTCGCG
>JBPEXA010000558.1:0-1619 GCA_052032135.1 Thermoanaerobaculia bacterium
AGATGGCGGCCGCCCCCGGCCGCCGAGGCGGAGCCTGGGGAGTGGATCCTCGGCCGCGGCTGGCACCAGGAGAAGTGGCGGCGACCGCCCGAGCCGGCGGTCGAGGGCAACCCGGTGCACGCGGCGCTGAGCGCCGTCACCCCCGACAACCCGGTGCTGCTCGGCCACGCCAGCGGCCACGCGGCGTTCGCCAACGCCCGCGCCCTCGAGCTCGCCGGGCTGACCGCCGACTCGGAGCCGCCGCCGGGCGGCGAGCTGGTGCGCGACGGCGACGGCGAGCTGACCGGGCTGCTGCGCGAGACGGCGCAGCGGCCGGTGCGGGCGGTGCTCGCCGAGCACCGCCGCTCCCGACCTCGCGAGGCGATCGAGGCGGAGCGCCGCAAGATGGTGGAGCTCGCCGGCGACGAGGCGCTGCGCCACGGGGTGACCAGCTTCCACGACGCCGGCGTCTCCTTCGACACCATCCAGTTCTTCCGCCGGCTGGAGGAGGAGAGCGCGCTGCCGATCCGCCTCTACGCCATGGTCCGCTTCGCCTCCAACGACGAGATGGCGGAGCGGCTGCCGCAGGTGCGCTCGGAGAGCGACGGCGACGACTATCTCGTGGTGCGCTCGATCAAGCGCCAGATCGACGGCGCGCTCGGCGCCCACGGCGCCTGGCTGCTGGAGCCGTACGACGATCTGCCGTCGAGCGTCGGGCTGGTGCTCGAGAGCGAGGAGGAGATCCGCCGCACCGCCGAGCTGGCGATCGAGCACGGCTTCCAGCTCAACACCCACGCCATCGGCGACCGCGCCAACCGCGAGGTGCTCGACATCTACCAGGCGGTCTTCGAGGAGGCGGGCGGCGACGCCGACCGGCGCTGGCGGATCGAGCACGCTCAGCACCTCCACCCCGACGATGTCCCCCGCTTCGCGCAGCTCGGCGTGATCGCCTCGATGCAGGGCGTCCACTGCACCTCCGACGCCTCGTGGGTGCCGCTGCGGATCGGCGACGAGCGGGCCCGCACCGGCGCCTACGTCTGGCGCGACCTGATCGACGCCGGGGTGGTGATCAACAACGGCACCGACGTGCCGGTGGAGAAGATCGATCCGATCGCCAGCTTCTACGCCTCGGTCTCGCGCCGCCTCGACGACGGCAGCGAGTTCTATCCCGATCAGGTGATGACGCGGATGGAGGCGCTCGAGAGCTACACCGTCAACAACGCCTACGCCGCCTTCGAGGAGGGTGACAAGGGGACGCTGACCGTCGGCAAGCTCGCTGACCTGGTGGTGCTCTCCCGCGACATCCTCGCCGTCGACGTCGAGGAGATCCCCGGCACCGAGGTCGACCTCACCATTCTCGGCGGCGAGGTGCGCTGGGAGCGCGGGGCGTGGGTGCGACCGAAGGGATGAAGGGCCCCTGATGATCGAGCTGATCTGCACCCGTACCTGAACGACCTGTCGCAAGGCGGTCGCCTTGCTCGACGAACGGGGGATCGACTACCGCTACCGCGACTACCGGCGGGAGCCGCTCGACGAGGCGGAGCTGCGCGAGCTGCTGGCGAAGCTCGGCCTCGCGGCGCGCGAGGTGCTGCGCCGCCGGGACCCGGCCTACCGCGAGCTCGCCCTCACCGGCGACGAGC
>JBPEXA010000559.1:0-9476 GCA_052032135.1 Thermoanaerobaculia bacterium
CACGCCTGCTCGACGCCCGCCGCGGCGTCGGCGAATGGACCCGGCAGTACGTCCTGATGCGTGGCTGTGGCTTCGCCGACTGCCTGCCGGTCGGCGACGCCGGCCTGCGCCGCGCTCTCGAGCGGTTTCACCACCTCGACGGGCGCCCCGACGCCGACACCACCCGGGAGCTGATGGCGCCGCTGTCGCCCCATCGCACTCTCGCTACCGCCCATCTCTGGGCCTCGCTGGCGGCGGACGCCGCGAGCCCGTCTCGAGGAGCCGCAGCATGATCTACGCCGACACCATCGAAACTCCTGTCGACCCGGTGATCGCGGCGGTCGACGGCGCCGGAGCCGTCGTCCTGCTGGTGTTCGCCAACGGCCGCACCGCCGAGGAGGTCGTCGCTCCGCTCGGAGAGGTCACCTGGGAGAGCGGACGCCTCCGCCATGTGCGGCGGCAGCTCGACGAGTACTTCGCCGGTCGCCGGCGCCGCTTCGAGCTCGACCTCGAGCCACTCGGGACCCCGTTCCAACGCGAGGTGTGGCGCACGGTGCGCTCGATCCCGTACGGCGAGACGGCGAGCTACGGCGAGGTGGCGCGCCGGCTGCGGCGCGCGGGCGCCGCGAGAGCCGTCGGTCGCGCCAACGCCACCAATCCGGTCTGCCTGCTGACCCCGTGTCACCGGGTGGTGGGGGCGGACGGCTCGCTCACCGGCTTCGGCGGCGGGGTCGAGACCAAGCGGTGGCTGCTCGAGCACGAGTCGCCGCAGCCGGAGCTCTGGTCGCCGCAGGCGGCGCGCTAGAATCCTCGTCGGATGCCCGGCATCGAGCGACGGCGGACCACCTGCGTCCTCGACTGCCCCGACGGCTGCGCCATCGAGGTCGAGGTCGAGGACGGCCGTATCGTCTCGATCGGCCCCGACCGCACCGCCGGCACGCGGTTCCTGTGCGGCAAGGTGGCGCGGTTCGACCGCCGGCTCGAGCACGCCGACCGGATCACCGAGCCGCTGCGGCGCCGGGGCGCCAAGGGGGCGGGCGCCTTCGAGGCGATCAGCTGGGACGAGGCGCTCGACGAGCTGGCGGAGCGGATCGAGACGACGATCGAGCGCTGGGGGGGTGAAGCGATCCTCCCGTACCACTACGGCGGCTCGAACGGGCTGCTGACCGACGGGCTGCTCGACACCCTGCTGTTCTCCCGCCTCGGCACCTCGCGCCTGGTGAAGACCATCTGCGCGGTGCCGGCGACCGAGGTCGCCCTCGGCATGTACGGCAAGATGCCCGGCGTCGCCTTCGACGACTACGCGGACGCCAAGTGCATCGTGGTGTGGGGCGCCAACCCCAAGGGGTCGAACATCCATCTGGTCCCCCATCTGCGGGAGGCGCGCCGGCGTGGGGCGTTCGTCGCCGTGGTCGATCCCCGCCGCAAGTTCGGCGACCGCGAGGTCGACCTCCACCTGCCGGTGCTGCCGGGGCAGGACCTTCCGGTGGCGCTGTCGATGATCGACTCGTGGCGACGGTCGGGGGCGGTCGATCACGCCTTCCTCTCGAGCTCGACGCGGGGGAGCGAGGCGCTGTTCGAAGCGGCGTCGCACTGGTCGTTCGAGCGCGCCGCCGAGGTCAGCGGGGTCGAGGCGGGCGCCATCGCCGAGCTCGCCGCGCGGATCGCCGGCAGCTCGCCGGCGGTGATCCGCTGCGGCTGGGGGCTGGAGCGCAATCGCAACGGTGGCGCGGCGATCGCGGCGGTGCTGGCGATCCCCGCGGTGCTCGGCAAGTTCGGGGTCCGGGGCGGCGGCTACACGCTGAGCAACAACGGCGGCACCCGTTTCGACGCCGGCGCGGTGATCGGCGACGTCGACTGGCGGACGCGGTCGCTCAACATGACCCAGCTCGGTCGCCAGATCGATCCTCGAAGCTCCGAGCCGCTCGACCCGCCGCTGCGGCTGCTCTTCGTCTACAACTCGAACCCGGTGGCGACGACCCCGCAGCAGGCGGCGATCGAGCGCGGGCTGGCGCGCGACGACCTCTATGTCGTCGTCCACGAGCAGGTGATGACCGACACCGCACGCTGGGCCGACCTGGTGCTGCCGGCACCGACCTTCTTCGAAGGGACCGATCTGCGGGTCAGCTACGGCGAGTACGTCGCCGGCGGCATCCGCCCGGCGGTCGCCGCCCCCGGCGAGGCGTGGAGCAACATGCGGCTCTTCCGCCGGCTGGCGCGGCGGCTCGACATCGACCACCCGGCGTTCGACCTCGACGATCGAGCGCTGCTCGAGCGAGCCGTCGGGGCGTTGCGCCTCGACGGCCGCCCGGCCGACGCCGTCCTCGCGGACGGTGGCCGTGATCGCTACGATTTCGATGGCTCGGCCCCCGTGCAGTTCGTCACCGTGCGGCCGCTGACGGCGGACGGCAAGGCGGATCTGAGCCCCGCTGTGCTGGGGGACGACCCCTTCCGCTGGCACCCGCCCGACGACGACTATCCGCTCGCCCTCATCACCCCTGCCAGCGGGCGGCTGGTGACCAGCACCCTCGGCGAGGCCCACCTCGAGACGCTGCAGCTGTCGATCCACCCGCGCGACGCGGCGGCGCGCAAGATCGCCACCGGCGACCCGGTGCGCGTGGTCAACGGCTCGGGCGAGGTGCACTGCGTCGCCCGCATCGACGCGGTGGTGCGGCCGGGGGTGGTCGCGATGCCGAAGGGGGCGTGGCAGCGCGCCTCGCTCAACGGCTCGACGGCGACCGCGCTCTGTCCCGACCACCTGCAGGTGGTCGGCGGCGCGGCCTGTTTCAACGACGCCCGGGTCGACGTCCGTCGCCTGGACGACGCGGAGGGCTGAGGCCCGCGTCCGCGGAGGCGATCACCCCCAGCGGAGGCCGGCGTCTCCCTCGACGGCGATGCCGAGGCGGTCGAGGACGCGCAGTGCGTAGTGGTCGAGAAAGCGGTCGAAGTCGTTGCCGCCGATGTAGAAAGCCGGGATCGGCGGCATGACGGTCGCGCCGGCGTAGGTCAGACGGCGGAGGTTCTCGAGATGGATGGCGGTCAGCGGGGTCTCGCGGAAGCCGACCACCAGCGGCCACCGCTCCTTGAGGGCGACGGCGCCGGCACGGTGGATGAGGGTGCGACCGCTGCCGGTCGCCAGGGCGCCGACGGTCGCTGCGCTGCACGGCAGCAGCACGGTGCCCGTCAGCGGATAGGAGCCGGAGGCGATGGCGGCGTCGAGCTCGTTGTCGCGATGGACCTCGACACGGTCGGCGTCGATGCCGGCGGCCTCGATCAGATCGCCCGCGCCGGTCCGCCGGCGCCCCAGCTCGTGGGCGAGCACCTGGCTGGCGCCGGCCGACACCACCAGATGGAGGCGCTCGATCTCCGGTCGGCCGGCGAGCGCGGAGAGCAGCCGCACCGGCAGCTGCATTCCGGAGGCGCCGGAGACCAGCAGCGCGACCCGCACGACGCGATCAGGCGGCGCTCATCGTCCGCCGGTACTGGTAGACGATGACGAAAGCGAGCGCCGCGGTACCGAGGATGCCGCCGATGCCGATGGTCGACGGCAGTCCGGAGCCGGCGTTGGCGAGCACCACCGCCACCACCGAGATCAGCACCCCCATCAGCGCCTCCCCGGTGATCAGCCCCGAGGCGACCAGCAGCCCGGAGTTCTCCCGCGCCTGGCGCACCTCGGCCGGCGCCGACGCCGAGCGCTTGGCGACGGTGTGGGCGATCAGGCCGCCGATGAAGATCGGCACCGAGAGCCCGAGCGGCAGGTAGACGCCGACCGCCACCGCGAGCACCGGGAAGCGGAAGCTCGAGCCGCGCGACTCCTGGACCTTGTCGAGGATGATCAGCGCCACCGCCAGCCCGAAGCCGATGAGAATGAAACGCCAGTTGATGCCGGCGCCGAAGATGCCGCCGGCGAGGCTGCCCATCAGTGCCGCCTGCGGCGCCGCGAGCGGAGTGACGTCGGGGTCGACCACCCGCCCGATGCCGTACCCGGCGTCGAGCACCCGCAGCACGAAGGGGATCACCAGCGCGGCGGAGACGACGCCGACGACCTGGTAGATCTGCTGCTTCCACGGCGTCGCGCCGACGAGGTGGCCGCACTTGAGGTCCTGCATGTTGTCGCCCGAGATCGCAGCGGCGGAGCAGATCAGGCCCGCCAGGTAGATGACGGCGATCGGGCCGAGGGTGGCGGCGATCCCCTCCTTGCCCATCAGCTGCACGAGGATCAGGGCGGAGATGATGACGGTGGCGATGGTGACGCCGGAGATCGGGTTGTTGGAGCTGCCGACGAGGCCCGCCATGTAGCCGGCGACCGAGCTGAAGATGAAGCCGAAGATCAGCATCAGGACGGTCATCACCAGCGAGATGCCGACCTTGCCGGGGTAGTCGCCGAGCGCGGTGTAGAAGACGGCGAAGACGGGGACGAGGCCGACGACGGCGACGATGGCGACGTAGTTGATCGGGGTGTCGAACTCGGTGCGCAGCACCGCGGCGGCGTCGCCGCGGCGGGCGGCGCGGTAGGCGTCGAGGCTGGCGCGCACGCCGGAGACCAGCGGCTTGAGGAGCGAGATCAGCGACCAGACGCCGCCGATGATCATCGCGCCCACCCCGATCCGACGACAGTCCTGCCACGCCTGGCCGGCGAGCGTGCTCCACTGAGCGGCGGTGAGCTCGCTCCACGGCGTCGCCGGGTCGATGCCGGCGCCGAGCATGACGTTGGTGCTGTTGAACGCCCAGTTGAGGGGGACGCCGATGACGGTGCCGATCACCCCGCCCATGAAGACGAGGACGGCGATGTTGAGGCCGACGATGTAGCCGACGCCGATCAGCGCCGGCGACAGCGAGACGTTGCCGGTGAGCAACAGCTTGCCGGCGGCGACCGCCTTGGTGCCGGCGATCGAGCCGGCGAGCCAGCCGAACCCCGACTCGAGCATCTTGAACAGGGCGCCGACGCCGGCCGCCTGCAGCAAGCGGCGGAAGCCCTTCGCCGCCGCGTCGTCCTTCGCCCGCACGGTGCCGTCGCCGGTCTCGATGCCGCCGGTCTTGAGCACCTCGGCGGTCGCCACCCCCTCGGGGAACTTGAGGCGGCTCTCGACGATCAGCGCACGGCGCAGCGGGATGGTGAAGGCGACGCCGAGGATGCCGCCGATGATGGCGATCGCCACCAGCGGGCCGTACGGGTAGCCGTCCCAGGCGCCGAGGATGACCAGCGCCGGGATGGTGAAGATGATGCCGGCGACCAGCGATTCACCGGCCGAGGCCGAGGTCTGGACGAGGTTGTTCTCGAGGATGTTGGAGCGCCGGAACGCCCGCAGCACGCCCATCGACACCGCGGCCGCCGGGATCGACGCCGACACCGTCAGCCCGACCAGCAGGCCGATGTAGGCGTTGGCGGCCGCCAGCACCATCGACAGCACGGCACCGAGGATCAGCCCCTTGACGGTGATCTCGGCGAGGTTGATCTCGGGGCCGACGAGCGGCGGAGGTAGGGGGCCTCGGTTGGCGTCCGGCATCGAGCGTCTCCTCTTTCGGGCCGATCCCACCCCTCGAGGCGCGGATCGAGTTTTCAGGCGTCGGAGGATGATACACTAGGCGTCCGCAAGCTCCCCGAGTGCGCCCGGGCGCTCCCGCGTCCCGGAACCAAGGCGCCTCCAGGGAGGCAAACCACTCCACGACAACGAGTTGCAGGTTCAGTGTGACGATGAGACCGTGGTGGCTCAGACCACCGGCAGATGACGACGCGGAGGGAGGGGAGGCGACCCGCGAGGAGGCCGCCGAGCAGGAGGCGACCCCTCCCGACGAGGACGCCACCACCGACCGTGAAGAGGGCGGCGCCGCCGCCAGCGAGCCGGTCGAGGACAACGAGGAGGCGGCCGCTTCGCCGGAAGAGGGCGGGGCGACCGAATCGAGCTCCGACGAGGCGGGCGCCGAGAAGGCGAGCACGGGCAACGGCGGTCGTCGCCGGCGCCCGAAGCGGCGCAGCGACCCGCCGAAGGTCGAGATCCTCGACGACCTCGACCACGAGGAGATCGTGCTGGCCGAACCCGTTCTGGCCGACACAGGGGGAAGTACCGTGAACAACCAGCATGAGCGCCGGATCGCGCTCTTCTGCGACCTGGAGAACGTGGCGCTCGGCGTGCGCGACTCCGACATCAAGAAGTTCGAGCTCAACCTGGTGCTCGAGAGACTGCTCGAAAAGGGCAAGATCATCGTCAAGAAGGCCTACTGCGACTGGGAGCGCTACAACGAGTTCAAGCGCCCCTTCCACGAGGCCGCGGTGGAGATGATCGACATTCCGCAGAAGTACTACTCGGGCAAGAACTCGGCCGACATCAAGATGGCGGTCGACGCCCTCGAGCTGTGCTACTCGAAAGAGCACGTCGACACCTTCGCCATCCTCTCCGGCGACAGCGACTTCTCGCCGCTGGTGTCGAAGCTGCGCGAAGCGAACAAGCTGGTGCTCGGCGTCGGGGTCAAGAACTCGTCGTCGGCTCTGCTGGTCGACAACTGCGACGAGTTCCTCTTCTACGAGGACATCTGGCGCGACAACCAGAAGGCGCCACAGGTCGCCGGCCGCAACAAGAAGCAGGGCGAGGCGTTCAGCCTGATGGTCGACTCGATCAAGGCGCTGATGCGCGAGGACAAGGACGTGCTGTGGGGGTCGATGGTCAAGCAGACGATGAAGCGCAAGCGACCGTCGTTCAACGAGGGCTACCACGGCTACTCGAGCTTCTCTGAGCTGCTCGAGGACGCCGAGCGCAACAAGATCGTCCGCCTCAAGCGCGACCAGCGGTCGGGCTCCTACATCATCACCGGGTTCTCCGGCAGCCGCTGAGGCGGTCGTTCGAGCGCTGAGCTGCGGCATTCTACGGCGGGAAAAACGCCGTATTTGTGGTATGTTGGCCGCCGCTTCCGCGCCCTGACGCGACGCGGAGAGGCCCATGTCGTCCACCTACCTCGAGGTCTACGAAGAAGAGTTCGAGCGCCTCGCCGAGGCGCTGAGACGCCTGCGCTACGCCTCGAACGCCGAGGCGGTCTTCCTGATCGACAAGAACGGTCAGCAGATCGCGGCGGCCGGTGAGACCGAGAACTTCGACTCGACCTCTCTCGCCTCACTGACCGCCGGCAACGTGGCGGCGACGGACGGGCTGGCGAAGCTCATCGGTGAGCGCGAGTTCTCGGTCCTCTTCCACGAGGGGGAGCGCGACCACATCCACATCTCTCTGGTGGCCGATCGGGCCATCCTGCTCGTCATCTTCAACGAGCGCTCCTCACTCGGCCTCGTCCGCCTTCGGGTCCGCCGGGCCAGCGAGGAGCTCGAACAGATCTTCCGCGAGGTGACCCAGAAGCACGAGGCCGAGGAGGGGGAGGACTCTCAAGGCAGCCCCTTCTGGGAGATCACCGATGAGGACATCGACAGCTTGTTCAACGAGTAACCGGTAAGCCGAGGGGGGAGGGACGAAGGCACTCTGCTGCCGGTCCCCGGCCTCTGACCGTCCAGCGATGACCTTCATCAACTACGCAGCCAAGGAGATCAACTGCAAGATCGTCTACTACGGGCCGGGCCTCGGCGGCAAGACGACGAATCTGCAGCACATCTACACCAAGACCGCGCCCGACCGTAAGGGGAAGATGATCTCGCTGGCAACGGAGGCGGATCGCACCCTCTTCTTCGACTTCCTCCCCCTCGACCTCGGCTCGATCCGCGGCTTCACCACCCGCTTCCACCTCTACACGGTGCCCGGGCAGGTCTTCTACGACGCCAGCCGCAAGCTGATCCTCAAGGGGGTCGACGGGGTGATCTTCGTCGCCGACAGCCAGACCGACCGTATGGAGGCGAACGTCGAGTCGATCCGCAACCTCGACAGCAACCTCAAGGAGTACGCGCTCGACCTGCGCACCATCCCCTACGCCCTGCAGTTCAACAAGCGCGATCTCGACAACATCATGCCGGTCGAGGAGATGTACCGGATGCTCAACTTCAAGCGCGAGCCGACCTTCGAGGCGGTGGCGACGACCGGTGTCGGCGTGTTCGAAACCCTCAAGTCGGTGGCGAAACAGATCCTCGTCGAGCTCCGAAAGCGCTAGAGTCTGGCGTCGATGGCCAAGCGCTGGAAGAAAGAGGAGCTGACCTACCTCAAGCGGTACGCCAAGACCCGTCACGTCGGCGAGCTCGCCGAGCGGTTCAAGACCGACGCCGCCACCGTCCAGCTCCAGCTCAAGGAGCTCGGCCTCGAGGCGCTCGACAGCGTCGAACCGAGCCCGCTCGAGGGGAGCCGCCAGCTGGCGCTGTTCGAGGACGCCTTGAAGGCGCTCCACGCCGGCCGGTGGAAGCGGGCGATGAGCGGCTTCGAGAAGGTGATGGAGGAGGGGGACCAGCCCGACCTCATCAATCGCGCCCGCCGCTACCTCGCGGTGGCGACCGAGCAGGCCGACGGCGGACCGGAGGAGGTCGCCGCCGAAGACCCCTACCTGCAGGCGGTCTACGAGCGCAACAACGGCAACTTCGACGAGGCGCTGCGGATCGCCTCCGCCGGCGGCCGGCGCTCCAAGGATCCCCGCTTCGCGTACCTCGTCGCGTCGATCCACGTCGCTCGCGACGAGCTCGACGAGGCTGCGGAGTACCTGCGCACGGCGATCGAGCTCGATCCGATGAGTCGCGTGCACGCGCTCAACGACGCCGACTTCGAGCAGCTTCGCGCCTCCGAGCACGGCGACCTCTTCCGCGACTGAGCGGGAGCGATCCGATGCCGGGTTGGAGCGCGGTCGCCATCGGGGGCGGCACCGGTCTCGCCGCCCTGCTGCGGGGGCTCAAGCACCATGTCGGCACCGAGCTGTCGACGCTGACGGCGGTGGTCACCGTCAGCGACGACGGCGGCTCCTCGGGCCGGCTGCGCCGCGACTTCGGCGTGCTGCCGCCGGGCGACATCCGCAACTGCATCGTGGCGCTCGCCGACGACGAGGCGCTGCTGTCGAAGCTCTTCCAGTACCGCTTCGTCGGCGGTGAGGGGCTCGCCGGCCACTCGTTCGGCAACCTGCTGCTCACCGCCCTCGCCGGCATCACCGGCGACTTCTACCAGGCGATCGTGACGGCGGAGTCGATCCTGTCGGTGAGGGGGCGGATCCTGCCGGCGACGCTCAGCGACGTCCGCCTCACCGCGCGCGGGAAGTCGGGCGCGGTCTACGCCGGAGAATCGGCGATCGGCCACGCCGGCGAGCCGATCGAGGAGCTGTCGATGGATCCGCCGAACGAGGCGGCCTTCCCGCCGGCGGTGGCCGCGATCCGCGACGCCGACGTGATCCTGCTCGGCCCCGGATCGCTCTACACCTCGATCGCCCCCAACCTGTTGATCCCGGGCATTCGCGATGCGGTGCGGCGCACGTCGGCGCCGGTGCTGCTGCTGCTCAACCTGATGACGCAGCCGGGAGAGACGGACGGTATGGACGCCGCCGCGCACTACGGCGTCGTCGAGGAGCTGCTCGGCCCGGAGGCGGTCGACCGG
>JBPEXA010000056.1:0-2401 GCA_052032135.1 Thermoanaerobaculia bacterium
GGCGATGGTGCTGCTCGCCTGCCAGCGCGACGCGGCCGAAACGCCGGGCGCCGCGGCGGCGGAGGACGACGTGCCCGAGCGACTGGGCGCGCTGCGCGACCTGCGATGGACCTCCGCCGGCGCCGTCGTGCCGGCGGCGCAGAAGCCAGCGGCCGGCCGTCAGCCGGAGATCGCCACCGCCTGGCGGGCGGAGGCGCTGTTGCGCCGCCTGCAGATCGACGAGGCGGAGGCGGCGCTGGCGCTGCTGCCCGATCCCTCGACCCGCCCCAAGGTGCTGCTGCTGCGCTCGCAGGTCGACCAGATGCGCAATCGGATGCCGGAGGCGATCGAGAGCCTGGAGCGGATCCGGCGGCTGGGGCTGGTCTACGACGGCGTCATCGCCCACCTGATCGGCGCGCAGGCGGCGTTCGCCGAAGACCAGATGGCGGCCGCCAATCTCCAGCACCTCGCCGAGGTCGGCTCCCGCGTCGCGCAGGTGCACTACGGCAACGCCAAGCTGCTGCTGGCCGACGACCGGCGCGACGAGGCGCTGGCGGCCTTCCGCCACGCCTGGCGCCTCGAGCCGCTCGGCCGCGAGCAGATCTTCACCGACCCGACGCTCGCCGCCATGGTCGCCCAGCCGGAGCTGTTCGAGATCCTGCAGCTCGATCGACCGACCGAGCCGCGACCGGTCGCCCCCGCCATCGGCGAGGCACCGATCGACTGGCCGGACGGTACGCGGCTCGCGCTCTTCGGCAGCCTGCTGTCGGTCGAGATCGGCACCGCTCGGATCGACGTCCCCAACGGCGCGGCGATGGCGCCCGACGACACACCCCCCCAGCGCGCCGGCGGCCACCCTCGCCGGCTCGATGAGCAAGCGCTCGCCTGGCTCGCCGAGCGGGAGCCGGCGGCCGCCAAGCTGTCGACGGTCGAGCACAAGGTCGAGCTCGCCGCGCGAGGGCTGCACCGCGATCGGCGCTGGCAGCAGGTGATCGATCTCACCGACGCCTGGGGGGTCGACGGCGACCACGGCTCCTCGAACCTGATCTCGGTGCGCGCCTCGGCGCTGAGCCGCATCGGCCGCAAGGCGGCGGCCCGCAATCACCTGATCGTGCTCGCCAACCGCGGCGTCGCGGAGGGCTACCTCGAGCCGATGTTCGTCGTCGAGCTCGCCGAGCTGATGGCGGCCAACGAGGAGTACGACCTCGCCATCCGGCTGATGCGGCGGGCCGCGGGCCTCTTCCCCGCCGGCGCGCTGCAGGGGCGCATCCGCCAGCTCGAGCTCGACAAGACGCTGGCGGAGGGGTACGAGCGCTACAAGAGCCGCAACTTCGACCTTCGCTACCCGCGGCTGACCGGCGAGAAGTACGCGCTCGATATCGCCCAGGTGCTCGAGGCGGAGCGCAACCGGATCCGGCAGTGGATTCCGGCCACCGGGGACGAGCCGATCGAGGTCGATCTGTTCCCGATCGAGTCGTTCATCCGTAGCTACGGCTTCGGCATCGCCGGCCTCTTCGACGGCCGGGTGCGGGTGCCGCTCGCCGACCTCTACAGCCTCCATCCGAGCCTGGTGGCGATCCTCAGCCACGAAGTGGCGCACGCGATGATCGACGCCCGGTCCGACGGCAAGGCGCCCAAGTGGCTGCACGAGGGGCTCGCCCAGCACGTGCAGATGGTCGATCAGCCGGCCAACGGCCTGCGCGAGCTGCACGCCAGCCGCCGCATGCTGTCGCTGCCCGCCCTCGAGGCGATCCTCGGCGGCATGACCGAGCCGCGCTTCATCCAGGCGGCCTACAGTCAGGCGGCGTGGATGGTCCACTTCGTCGAGGCGCGGGGCGGGCGCGGCGCGCTCGACGGGCTGATGCGCGCCTACGCCGACGGTCTCGACACCGACGCGGCGCTGCGACGGGTGATGGGCATGGGCATCGCCGAGTTCGAGCGCGAGTTCTGGGAGTGGGGGATCCGCCGGGCGCCGATGGCGTGGCCGACCGAGGTGCGGCGCTACGACCGCGAGATGGCGATGACCGACCTGCTCGGCTCGACATCGGCGTCGCGCTCACCGACCGCGGGCGGCGATCGCTCGCGACGGGAGCGGAGCCGTCCGGCCGCCCCCGGTCGCGAGGCGATGGTCGCCTGGCACCGCCAGTACTCGCAGAAGGTCGCCGGCATCAAGCGGTCGCTGGGGCAGGTGATGGGCGCGCTGCGCAGCGGCCGCGGCAATCTCGAGCCGCACTGCATCGCCCTCGGTCGCGACCTCGACCGTCAGCTCGCCGATCGGCAGTTCCTCGCCTCGCCCGACCGCAGCGTCAACACCGCCCTGCGCCGCGCCTTCGAGGAGTTCCGCGGCGCCGCCGTCGCCTGCCGCAACGGCGCCATCGGCTCGCTGCAGACCCGCATGCGCAACGGCGAGCGGCAGCTCGCC
>JBPEXA010000560.1:0-1638 GCA_052032135.1 Thermoanaerobaculia bacterium
CGTAGGAGGCGAGGTGGAGGCCGACGCGGCCGCCGCCGATGTCGAAGGCGGTCACCTCCGGGGCGTAGGCGACCGAGCTGGTCGTCGCCTCCGCGTCCCGCGCCAGCGCCTCCTCGGGCTCGAGCCAGCCGGTCGGCACCGAAATCGGCGCGCCGTCGACGCGCTCGAGCTGGTAACCCGCGTCGGTGGTGGTGAGCTGGTAGCTCGTGCGGTCGAAGAGCTCCGCGGGAGCCTGGGCGATGGCCGGCGTCGCGGCCGCCAGCACCGCGCCGCAGACCATCCAGGCTCTACCGTTGGCGACCATCCGCTTTAGAGAGCAATCAGCGGCCGCTCCTGCAGCGCCTGCACCAGCAGGCCGCTGCCGAGCGCGGTGTAGGCGGCGGCGAAGAGCAGCAGGCCGGCCATCTGGACAGCCGGCGACCAACGGCGCCGCGACAGCCAGTAGCCGACGAGCGGCAGCACCTGAAGGGCGTGCAGCGTCACCAGGTGCGAGGGCCGGAAGTCACCCGCCTCGGTACTCCAGCCGAAGAACGGCACCCCCGGACCGCCGTCCTCGGCACCGACCGTGTGCCCGCCGTGAGCGATCATCATCCCCCCGGTCGCGCTGCCGACCAGGAAGAGCACGAAGCCGAGGCGGATGCCCCACAGATAGGGCCGCGCGATGTCCCCGGGGCGCACGAAGTAGAGGACGAGCAGCACCGTCGCGAGCACGGTGTTGAGGCCGATCATCACTCCCATCAAGGCGAACACCGAGCCGTCGTACTGGGTCGTGAAGTTGAAGTGCGAGGTGGTGCCGCGCACCGCCTGCGAGAAGATCAGGCCGTTCTCGACCAGCAGGCTGAGCGCGATCGCCCACCCGAGCCCGCTCGCCAGCCACCGCGGAATCCGCAGGTGCGGCAGCAGCCAGGCGATCGTCCACAGGTAGACGCCGACCGAGACCGCGAACTTGAACGGCTTCATCCACAGGTTGAGGCCGGTCGCCGTGCGGCTCTCGAACGGGATCAAGGCCAGGAAGAGAACGGCGAGCGCCAGATTGAGGGCGCCGATCAGCCACAGCCCGACATGGCGCCGGCGGACCTCGCGAACGAGGTCAATCACCGTCGCCCTCGTCGATCGCCAGCTTGCGGCGCAGGCCGCCGCGCAGCCCGAGGTAGCCGACGAGGCCGATCGGGCCGAAGAGGAAGGTCAGCAGCAGGCAGGGGACGACGAGCAGGTGGTGGATGCCCTCCCGCTGGGCGTCCCGCACCTCCCAGGCGCCGACGAACAGATCGAACACCAGGTAGTGCACCCAACCGGCGAGCAGCAGCCACGGATCGGCGAACAGGGCGCCGACCTCCGCCAGCGAGTCGAAGCCGCCCTCGGCGAAGCCCCAGTGAGCGACGATCAGCCACAGATAGAGCAGACCGAGGAGTCCGGGGAGGAGGACGCCCGAGATCAGCCGCGCCGTCCATCGCCAGCGGGGCGCGAAGACGAGCAGCAGCCAGCCGGGGAGCACCGCCCGGGTGGCGACCAGAAACAGCGCCTCGGGGGTCATCGGCGATCAGTCTAGCGGACCGTCCGAGGCCTTGGAGATCCCGCCACGGTGCCTCCGCCGCCAGAGGAGGTAGCCGTAGACGGCGAGGTTCCACAGGGGCAGCG
>JBPEXA010000561.1:0-4410 GCA_052032135.1 Thermoanaerobaculia bacterium
CCGGCATCAGGAACAGCGTCTGGACTCGTGCCGCCGTCAGCGCATGCTCGAGCTCGGCGAGACGGCATGCGGGGTTGATGTTGACCAGCACCGCGCCGACCGAGGCGGTGGCGATCTGCACCAGCAGCCACTCGCTGCAGTTGACGGCCCAGATCCCCACCCGGTCTCCGCGCTCGACTCCCATCGCCAGCAAGCCGAGCGCGAGCCGCTCCGCCGTCGAGAACAGCTGCTGGTAACTCCAGCGCTCCCCTTGATGGAGGGAGACGAGCGCCTCGCGGTCCGCGTTGCGCCCGGCGACGGCCGCCAGGTGATCGGGAATCGTCTCTCCGAGCAGCGGCGTCGATCCGCCGCGGTGCAGGTACGCCTTCGACGTCAACGGTCGGTAGGCGGCTCGAAGGCGTCCTGGATCGACTCGAGGAAGCGGACCAGCTCGAGGATCTTGCGATCGGCCCGCTGCTCGCCGTCCTCGCCGCTCTCCGAGCCCGCGGCCATCGGGCTCTGGAAGATGTCGCCCCACACCGGCATCTCGCCGGAGCCATGGCCGCGGACCGGCTCGCGGCCGTCGATGATCGCGGTGATGCGGTCGACCGGGAACGCACCGTCGTGGCGCTGGGTGATGGCGGTGAGATCGGACGGCTGGACGTTGAGGTACTGCGCGACGTGACCGTCGCCGCGTCCGTCGACGCCGTGGCAGCTCGCACAGTAGGTGCGGAAGGTGACGCGCCCGCTGGCGACCTGGAACCCACGCGGGTCCTCGGCCTGGCCGAGCCCGGCGGCGGGCAGTAGCAGGGCGACCGCCAACGGCGGCAGGGTGGTGCGGAAGGTGCTGGCGAACGATCGGCTGTGGCTCATCGACGGGCTCCTTTCGACCGTGGCACCGCCCTCGCCGGCGGTCGGTTCACGCGGTACGGCGCGGGTCCGCGGCAAGTGGCAAGCTACCGGCACCCCGGCAGTGGCGCCAGAGGTTGTGGGGCGGGCGGCGGCCACCCCGCAGGGTGGGCGGGTCGCGGCCCGGGGGTAGACTTCGTCGCGAGGCGGCCGGCGCGGTCGCCGCGGACCGGCACCGATGGATCAGGACACCCAGCATCTCCAGCTGCTGTCGATCTTCCACTACGTGGTGGCCGGGCTGGCGGGCTGCTTCTCGCTGCTGCCGATCGTCCACCTCATGCTCGGGCTCGGCCTCGTCGGCGGCGCCTGGGAGACCGACCAGATCGGCGCTCGAGCGATGGGGTGCGTCTTCGTCGCCGGCGCGGGGCTGTTCATCCTCGCCGGCCTGACCTTCGCGATCTGCCTGGCGCTCGCCGGCTGGTGCCTCGCCCGGCGGCGGCACTACACGTTCTGTCTGGTGATGGCGGGTGTCGCCTGCATGTTCATGCCGTTCGGCACCGTCCTCGGAGTGTTCGGCCTGATCGTTCTGACGCGGCCGTCGGTGCGGGTGCTGTTCGAGGGAGAGACGGCGGCGGCCGATGCCTGAAGGGGGCAAGGCTCGTTCGGGTGCTGCGCTGGCGATCTTCGTCGCCCTGGTCGCGCTCGCCGGCTGGATCGGCTCCCGCTTCCAGCCGGGAGCGTGGTACGTCGCCCTCGAGCGACCACCGCTGACGCCGCCGAGCTGGCTCTTCGGCCCCGTCTGGTCGGTGCTCTACCTGGCGATCGCCGTCGCCGGCTGGCGGGTCTGGCGGCGCCCGTCGGGCAACGGCGCGCTCACCCTGTGGGGGGCGCAGCTCGCCCTCAACGCGCTGTGGTCCTATCTCTTCTTCGGCCTCCAGCGGCCGGGCGTGGCGCTGATCGAGATCGTCGTGCTGCTCGCCGCGGTGGTGGCGACCACGGTCGCGTTCCGACGCCGCGACCGCGTCGCGGGTCGGCTGTTCGTGCCCTATCTCGCGTGGGTCGCCTTCGCCACCTACCTCAACGCCGGCTTCTGGTGGCTGAACCGGTGATCGGCTGCGGTCGCGCCGGCCGCAACGAGCGATGAGCGGTGGCGTCTACTTCACCGGGCGGCGGCGGCTGCCGCCGGGGACGCTGGTCACCGTGGTGGCGTGGATCTTCATCGCCACCAGTGGCATCGGCACGCTTGCCGCGATCGCCGAGGGGACGACCTACCTGAACGTCTCGCGCCACATCGATTTCGACGAGGTCCCGGACCACATCGTCGAGCGGATGTCGTGGCTGCAGGCATTCATGCTGCGCAACGTTCGCGAGCTGCTGACGCTGCGTGTGCTGCTGAGCGGCATGACGCTGGCGGCGGCGATCGGTCTGCTGCAGCGGTTCGAGTGGGCGCGCCTGCTGTTCGTGTCGATGATGGTGCTGGCCGCCGGCTGGAGCCTGCTGGCGCCGTGGATCGGCACGGTCGGCTCTCTCCAGCGCGACATCGACGGTGTCGGGAGCTCGCCGGCGCTGGCGATCGCCCATTTCTTCGCCATCGTCATCGGCGCCGTGGTCGCCGCCGCCTGCGGCTGGGTCGCCTGGCGGCTCAACGGCCCCGACGTGGTCGCCGAGTTCCGGCGATCGGCCTCGCGGCGGACGGGGCGCTAGAATCGAGCGATGGCGAACCTCGTTCGACGACGGTGCTCGGTCATCTTCGCCGCCGCCATGGCCGGCGCGCTGGCGGCCTACCTGTGGGCGGTGCTGGCGGCCGAGCCGGCCGTCCACGACCCGGCGATCTCCGCCTGGCAGTGGTTCTGGGGCAGCTACGGCGACGCGCTCCGTCGCGGATCGCTGTTCGGTGCGACGGCGGGGGTGCTCGCCACCGCCCTCCTGCCCTCGATGGTGGCCGGCCGCGAGAGCTGACGGCGGCCGGACCAGCTGCCGATGCTCGACCCGGTACCGGCCATCGCCGCGGCGCTCTGCATCGCCATCGGCTGCGCTCATTCGTGGCTCGGTGAGCGCTACATCCTGACCCGGCTGTTCCGGCGGCCGCTGCCGCCGCTGTTCGGTAGCGACGAGTTCACCCGGCGCACGCTGCGCTTCGCCTGGCACCTGACGACGGTCGCCTGGTGGGGGTTCGGCGCCCTGCTGCTGATGGCGGGCGATCCGCAGCGGCTGCGGGACCGGATGCTGTGGACGATCGTGGCGGTGTTCGCCGTCCACGCCCTGGTCGCCGCGCTCGCCTCGCGCGGCCGGCATCTGTCGTGGATCGTCTTCGGCGCCATCGCCGCGCTGTCGGCGACGGCGGCGTGCGGCGACGCGTCGGATCGCGACCGGCCGGTCGCCGACGTGGTGTCGGTGGCGGTCACCGGCGGGCCGCAGCGGTGGTCGTTCGCCGTCGGCGTCGCCAGCCCGGACACCGGCTGCGACCGGTACGCCGACTGGTGGGAGGTGGTGACGGCGGAGGGCGAGCTCGTCCACCGTCGGATCCTCGCGCACAGCCACGTCGACGAGCAGCCGTTCGTGCGCCGCGGCGGTCCGGTCGAGGTGGCGGGCGATCGGCAGCTGTGGGTGCGCGCCCATCTGCGTCCCGGCGGCTACGGCGGCACCGCCTTCCGCGGCTCGATCGACGCCGGTTTCGAGGCCGCAGAGCTGGCCGCCGACTTCGCTGCCGACCTCGAGCTCGCCGAACCGCAGCCGTCGGGCTGCGCCTGGTAGATGAGCGACGATGTCCGTGTCGCCCTGCTGCGGGGCGTCAACGTCGGCGGCCACAACCGGCTGCCGATGGCGGTCCTCTCCGAGCTCGTCTCCGAGCTCGGCGGCGACGACGTCCGCACCTACATTCAGAGCGGCAACGTCGTCTTTCGCTCGCGGCTCGGCGAAGCGGACATCTCGCGGCGAATGGAGGCGTCGATCGCCGAACGCGCCGGCGTCACCACGCCGGTGATCGTCAGGACCGGCGATGAGCTGGCTGCGACGGTCGCCGCCAACCCGTTCGTCGCCGGCGGCATCGACGACCGCGCGCTCGCCGTCGCCTTCCTCGCCGACCGGCCGAGCGTGGAGGCGATCGCCACCCTCGATCCCGAGCGCTCTCCGCCCGACGAGCTCGCGGTCGGCGACCGCGCCGTCTATCTGCACCTGCCCAACGGCGTCGCCCGCACCCGGCTGACCAACGCCTACCTCGATCGCCGGCTGGGGACGGTGTCGACGGTGCGCAACTGGCGGACCACCTGCAGGCTGCTGGCGATCGCGCGCGAGCTCGACGGTGAGTGAGGGCGATGCCTGAGCCGTCGTCGGCGGAGCTGCTCGCCGACGGCCGGCGGCAACGATCGGAGGAGCGCCTCGATGCGGCGGCGTCGAGCTTCCGACGGGCGCTCGATCGGGCGTGGGCCGACGGCGACCCCCTGGCGGTGGTCGACGCCTTGAAGGGCCTCGGCCAGATCGCTCGCGATCGCGAGGCGTGGGCGGAGGCGATCGGCCACTACGGCGAGGCGGTCGCACTCTGCCGGCAGCACGCCGGCGCCAGCGTGCTCGCCCACACCGTCC
>JBPEXA010000562.1:0-1663 GCA_052032135.1 Thermoanaerobaculia bacterium
CGGCGAAGAGGTACCGGTAGTAGCCGGCGAAGGTCGGGAAGGTGATGCCACCGTCGAGCAGGTAGACCGCCGGCAGCA
This sequence comes from Thermoanaerobaculia bacterium, assembly GCA_052032135.1. Classification (GTDB taxonomy): domain Bacteria; phylum Acidobacteriota; class Thermoanaerobaculia; order Multivoradales; family JAHEKO01; genus CALZKB01. The sequence goes on from JBPEXA010000562.1 coordinate 79, forward strand.
GCGCCTCGGGATCCTCGTCGTAGCCGTCGGGCAGGCGGACGAACAGATGGAAGGGACGCTCGACGAGCTTCGATTCGAGCAGGTGGTAGCGGAGCTCGCCCATGCCGTGCAGCTGCTCGACCGGGATGCCGGGGCTCCCGCTAGCGGGCGGGAGGAGGGTGAGGCCGAGGAGGACCGTGGCGGCGAGGCGAACAGCGAGCTTCGGCATGTGGCGATGATAGCGGCGGGCGCTGCGCCCCGGTGGTAGGCTTTCCGCACCACTCCGATCCACAGAAGGGAGGACGTCATGACGAAGCGCGTCCCGTGTCGACCGTCGACCTGCCTGCGCCTGGCGCTGCCGCTGGCCGTGGCGCTCGCCGGAGCCGTCGCCGCCGGCGAGCACGACGCTCCGACCGCCGCCTGGGCGGTCAAGGGAACGATGGCGGAAGCGTGTCAATGCACGGTCTTCTGCCCGTGCGAGTTCGCCGAGGCGCCGACCCACGGGCACTGTGACGACACCGCCGTCCTCACCATCGACGAGGGTCACTTCGGCGGCGTCGACCTCGCCGGCACGCAGGTCGTCGTCGTGCTGCAGAGCCCGGAAGGGGAGCGACTGGTCGACACCATCGGCCGTCTCAACTTCGCCCGCGTCTTCGTGCCGGAAGGCACCACCCCCGAGCAGGGGAAGGCGCTCGAGGCGATCGCCGCGCGGGTGTGGGCGCAGTTCGAGGGGGGCGACAACCGTCTGGCGGACGATCAGAAGATCGTCCCGACGCCGATGGAGGTGATGCTCGGCGACGGCGAGTTCGCGGTGCGCATCCCCGACGTGCTCGACCTCCACGCCGAGGCGGCGCTCGGCGCCGACGGCAAGACGCCGTTCGTGATCCAGAACATGGTGCCGCCGGGGATGAGCGACGTCGAGGTCTACCGCTCGACGCGCTACCGCTACACCTACGACGATCAGGACTGGGACTACAACGGGCGCAGCGCATCGCTGCGCACCTTCGACCTCGCCGGCGATCAGTAGCTAGCGCGGCATCGCGAACGCGCCGCGGTCGGTGATCGAGTTCACCGTGATCGAGCGCTTGGTGGTGAGCTGCACCCGCTCGCCGCTGTCGAGGTCGAACTTCTCGGTGACGAAGGGGTAGAGGACGCCGGCGACCGGCCGGAAGTCGGAGTAGCGCGTCTCGTAGCGGCGCACCTCGGGATCGACCGCCGGGTGGAGGGCGTGGTCGCTGCGCCGGCGGACGACCAGGTACGTGTCGGCGTCGACATAGAGGCGCTCCTCGAAGCCGTCCTGGTGGCGGAGATCGACGAGCCAGTAGCGCTCGCCGTCGATCTCCTGCGGACCGCTCACAGCGACCTCGACGCCCTGGCGCTCGAGCTCGTGCAGGCCGTAGAGGTTGTTCAGCACGCCGCGCCAGAGGATGCGCGCCTCCTCGTCGGTGATCGGAGATCCTCCGCGCTCTCCCTGCTGCATCGCCCAGGCGGCGCCGTCGTGGAGGCCCTCGGTGAAGACGCGCTCGCCGTCGGCGAAGACGTCGATGCGCATGTCGCCGTCACGGGTGGCGCGGTAGACGCCGTCGACCACCCATCCCTCGTCGAT
>JBPEXA010000563.1:0-2332 GCA_052032135.1 Thermoanaerobaculia bacterium
GTCGACGACGTCGGAGAAGAGGCCGCCTGCCGGCTCCTGCGCGCCGAGAGCCGGCGCCAGCAGCGCCAGCGTCGCGGCGAGGACGGCTCGCCGCGCGGCGTGGGGCGCGGTCGGGTGGCGGAGAGCGGAGAGCATGGGAACCGGCCGGCGCCTAGGCTATCCCGGCTCCGGCCTCCACGCTTGTCAACGCGGCCTGGTGGGCGTCGATTCCCTCGCCCACGGCCTCCCTCAGCGTCCGCCCGCGGGCGAGGCCGACGGCGATGGCGGTCGCCAGCCAGCAGCCGGTGCCGCGCGCCGCCCGGAGCCGCCGCCGCGGGTGCTCGAAGGGGACGACCTCGTCGGCGGTGACGAGCAGATCGACGCAGCGATCGGCGCCGTCGAAGTGGCCGCCGGTGACCAGCACGGGGCAGCCGAGCGCCCGCAGGGCGTCGGCGGCCGCCGCCACCGCGTCGATCGACGGCAACGCGCGGCCGAGCAGGCGCTCGCACTCGCCGCGATTGGGGGTCGCCAGCGTGGCGAGCGGCAGGAGCCGGTCGCGCACCGCCTCCCAGGCGCCCTCGCCGGCGAGCGGCTGCCCGCTCGAAGCCGCCTGGACGGGGTCGACCACCACCGGCAGCGGGCGCTGCGCCGCGGGCCGCGCCTCGAGCCAGTCGCGCAGTTCGACGACCAGGCCGCGATCGGGGATCACCCCCACCTTCACCCCGTCGACCGCCCCGGCGGCCGCCAGCTGCGCCGCCAGCGCCGCCGGCGACACCGCGAAGACGCCGTCGGCGACGCCCCCCTGCGCGGTCACCGCGGTCACCGCCGCGCGGGCGTCGGCGTCGAAGGCGTCGCACGCCCGCAGGTCGGCGGCGAGGCCGGCGCCGAGGGTCGAATCGGTGGCGGAGACCAGCAGCAGCCGGGTCCGCTCAGCCATCTCGGGGGCGGAGGCGGGCCCAGGCGATGGCGACCGCGCCCAGGATCGCGAGGCTCAGCACCTGGGCGAGGGTGAGGGGGCCGAACAGCTGGTCGTCCTTGGCGCGCAGGAACTCGACGAAGAAGCGCTCGGTCGCCAGCAGGGCGAGGCCGGCGGCAGCGGTCGCTCCGGGCGCCGCGCCGTTGGCCAGCAGCCGACGGCACAGCCACCAGATGCCGAGCGCGGCGGCGGTCTCGTAGAGCTGGGTCGGATGGACGGGCACCAGATCGGCCGGGGCCGCGTCGGCCGGCAGGGTGCCGCCGAACTGGCGCATGTAGGCGGCGGTGGTGGGGAACGGTAGCCCGTACGGGAAGGCGACGCCCCACGGCTCGTCGGTGGCGATGCCGTAATCGTCGCCGACCAGGAAACAGCCGATCCGCCCGACGGCGTAGCCGAGCGCCACCGCCAGCATGCCGACGTCGGCGACCGGCAGGATCGGCAGCCCCCGCTTGCGCGCCGTCCACAGCACGGCGACGGTGCCGCCGATCAGCCCGCCGTACCAGACCAGGCCGGAGCGCGAGAGGAGCAGGCTCCAGTCGCCGTAGAGGGCGGTGTAGTAGAGCTTGGCGCCGATGATGCCGCCGATCCCGGCGGCGAGCAGCAGGGCGCTGGCGTGCTCCTCGTCGAACAGATTGACCTGTCGCAGCCCCCATCGCACCTGCGCCCAGGCGAGCAGGAACGCCGCCACCATCGCCGGGCCGAACGGACTGATGCTGACGGGACCTACGTGGAAGAGCTCTGGAATCATGGAAGCCTCAACGGTCGTTGAGGCTCCAATCGTAGTCCATGTACTCGACCGACGGATCGACGTCGCGGATCTCCGCCGCCAGCGCCGCCGGCAGGTGCGGCAGCAGCCAGTCGATCACCTTGCCGCGAGCGAAGAAAGCGACCACCGTGCTGCCGCCGGTGAAGTCGCCGGCGTACCACTTGAAGATCGACGACAGGTGGAGCTCCTCCTCCTCGCGGTCGAAGCGCAGCCCCTTGCTGGTGTCGGCGAGGAAGCGACCGGTCTCCTCCTCCAGCTGCTCGTCGAGCCGCTCGGCGCGGAACGCCTCGGGGCGCAGGTCGGGGCAGCTGGTCGATGCGCAGACGACGGCGAAGTGGACGCGGGGATCGCCGAGATCGCGCGAGCGGCTCTCGATCTCGTCGAGGGTGAGCACCTCGCCGGCGACGGTGGTCTCGAGCTCGTCGAAGAAGCCGTCGACGTCGCGCACCGACTCGATCCCCGGGTAGCGCTCGAGGACGAAGAGCGCCACCACCGCGTTGTAGGCGTTGATCCAGAAGGCGTTGCGGGCGTCGACCGACCAGCCGTCGAGATCGGCAGCGGCGAGCGCGGCGAGGTAGGCGTCGAGCGCCGCGCGGTCGCCGCCGAGCCCG
>JBPEXA010000564.1:0-2112 GCA_052032135.1 Thermoanaerobaculia bacterium
TGCGCGGGCGCTATCCGCTCTACCGTGAGCTGCTGGTGTTCGACGGTGAGGGGGAGCTGGTCGCGCGAGCGGCGGCGCCGGGCCGTGGGGCGGTCAGCCCTCAGCTGCTGGCGCTCGGCGATCGGGTGGCGATCGACGGCGACGGGACGGAAGCGCTGGTCGTCGTGCAGCGGGCGATCCGCTCGGGCGACGGGCAGCCGCTGGGAGCGATGGTGGCGGCCAGCGCGTTGGACGATCTGTGGGCCGGGCTGCGGGCCGACCTCGGGCCGGTCGGTGCGCGGTTGTTGGTGATCGGTGAGGAGGGACAGCCGGTCTTCGACTCCCGCCGCGTCAAGGGTGGGCCGGTGGGGCCGCTCGCGACCGCCGGGCCGGCCGCCAGCCTGATCGGGGTTCCGGGCATCCTCGAGTACGACAACGAGGAGGGGCTCGACGTTCTGGCGGCGTTCGACGCGATGCCGGAGCACGACCTCGGGCTGGTGGTCGAGGTCTCCGCCGAGCGCGCGTTCGAAGCGGTGGCGAGGCTGCGATGGGTGGTCGCCGCGATGAGCATCGCGGCGACGATGCTGATCGGGGGGCTCGGCGTCCTGATGGCGATCTACCTGACGAGGCCGATCGACGCCCTCATCGACGGCGTCCGCCGCGCGGCGGACGGAGATCTGTCGACCGCGATCCCGGTCACCACCGGCGACCAGATCGGCGAGCTGACCGAGCGCTTCAATCGCATGATCGCGTCGCTGCAACAGTCCCAGGAGCGGCTGAAGGAGCTGTCGCTGACCGACGAGCTGACCGGGCTCTACAACCGCCGCTACCTGACCAAGGCGATCGATCGCGAGTTCAGCGAGGCGCGCCGCAACCGGCGGCCGTTCTCGGTGGTGATGCTCGATCTCGATCGCTTCAAGCAGTTCAACGACGACCTCGGCCACCTCGAGGGCGACTCCTTCCTCCGCGAGGTGGCGGAGACGCTCAGGGACGAGGTGCGGCCGACGGACGTCGTCGCGCGCTACGGCGGCGAGGAGTTCGTCATCCTCCTGCCCGGCACCAGCAAGGGGGAGGCGGGAGCGGTGGCGGAGCGGATCCGGCTGCGCTTCGCTCACCGCGAGCCGACCCACGCCGAGGCGCCGCGCGTCACCGTCTCGGCGGGCGTCGCCTGCTACCCCGACGACGGCGGGACGCGGACCGAGCTGATGGTCAACGCCGACTCCGCGCTGTACGAGGCGAAGCGCAAGGGGCGCAACCGCGTGCAGATCTGCAAGGCGGCCTGACCGCCCGCGCACCTCGCGGCCGGCACCGTGCGGCGCCGCGGCGCGCCTCAGCCGTCGTCGCCCGCCGCGCGCAGGTAGTTGGTGTGGACCCAGCCGGTGTTGCCGTTGCTGCGCTCGACCCGGTACCAGTCGCCGATCTTGGCCAGGCCGCGCACCGCCTCCTCCGCGGCGAGCGTCGCGATCCGGTCGTAGTCGGTGCCGGGGCCCTCGCGGAGGTTGACTGCGGTGGTGGTGATCAGGCGCACGGAGTCGGCCGCCAGCGTCTCCGCCCGCTCGGCGTCGGCGGAGAGCAGGCTCGAATGCACCCAGCCGCGGATCCCCGTGTCGCTCTCGACGTGGCGCCACTCCTCGGAGGCGGCGACCGCCAGGACGCGCGATCCGGGGGGCAGGACGCTCACCCTGTCGAAGGTGGTCGCCGGCCCCTGACGGACGTTGGTGCTGCGGGTGGTGCGCATGTGGAGCGGAGGGAGGAGCGCCTCGACGGGGGCGGTGGTCGGCACCCGCATCACCTCGCGGGCGGTGCGGGCCTGGCGGACGAGGTCGCTGGCGCGCTCCGCGAGGTAGGCGGCACCGCCGTAGTTGCCGTCCGCCAGCTCCTTGTCGGCCCGCGTCAGCAGCTCGGTCGCCCGGGCGAGGGAGGTCTCGACCATCGGCGCTCCCGACGGCTCGACCGACTGCATCGCCACCCTCACCTCGGCGATGCGGGAGGTCGCCAGAGCGCGGCTCTGCACGCTGCGCACGCTCGCCTTCGACCGCAGCACCTCTTCGAGGGTGGTCTCGAGCTCGACGGCGAGCGCCTCGTAGCGCTCCTCGGCGGCGGCGAGCTCGGCCCGCATCTTCAGCAGCTCCT
>JBPEXA010000565.1:0-9518 GCA_052032135.1 Thermoanaerobaculia bacterium
CCCTCGGAGGCCCCGCTGCCGGTGCCGATGGCCGGGCAGTCGATCTACGATCGCGGCTACACGCTCTACCACCAGGGTCGCTACGTCGACGCGGAAGCGAGCTTCCAACGGTTCCTGCAGGCGCACGGCGACACCGACCTGGCCGACAACGCTCAGTTCTGGATCGGGGAGAGCCGGTTCGCGCGCGGCGACTGGCTCGGCGCTCGGATGGCGTTCCAGGAGGTGCTCGATCGCTATCCGGACGGCAACAAGACCGCCGACGCGCTGCTCAAGGTCGGCGACTGCCTCGTCCGGCTGGGCGATCCGGGGGCGGCCCGTGAGCGTTTCGAGGAGGTGATCCGTCGCTTCCCCGGCTCGGCGGCGTCGGCGATGGCGGAAGAGCGCCTCCTCCGCTCCTCGGGCTGAGCGCCGCCCCTCGGAAGCCGATAGTTCAAGCGTTACTTTAGGTCGGGGCGCCTAAAGCTTGACTCTCAAAGAGTAGGGTTGTCCCTTGCGCGGCAGAACGCGCTGTAGTACCTTGCCGCCATGGACCGAAGTGGGCCGTTCCCCGTCTCGTCGAAGCTGCTGGCGTTGCTGGCCGTTCCGGCCTTGCTGATGACGGCCGCACCCGCACCGGGGCACCAGCCGCCGACCGATCTCAAGCTGGTCGGCGATCACTGGACCGCCTGGGATCCGCCGACCACCTTCCCGGAAGGCGCCGAGGTCTACATCATCGTCCGCGGCGACACCCTTTGGGACCTGGCCGCCCGCTTTTATGGCGACCCCTACCTGTGGCCCCAGCTGTGGGAGCAGAACCAGTACATCCGGGACGCCCACTGGATCTATCCGGGCGATCCGCTGGTGGTCGGCTTCGAGGTGACGCCGCTCGAGGATCTGGCGACCTTGCAGGACGCCGTGGAGGATGGCGACAGCGACTTCGATCGCTCGATCGGCGCACCCGAAGCGCTGGGGTCGGAGGCGGACATCTACTGCTCGGGGTTCATCGCGCCCGAGGGCCGCGGCTTCACCCACACGATCGTCGGATCCGAGTACCAGAATCTCGGTCCGAGCCTCGCCCGCTCCCGCGGCACCCGCCGCGGCCGGTTCGCGAGCAGCGCGCCGACCGCCAAGGTCGGTCTCAGCGCCGGCGACATCGTCTACCTCGACGGCGGCGCCGGCTCCGGCCTCGCCCCCGGTCAGACCTTGGTCTCGGTCGTCCCCCGCCGGCAGGTGCGCCATCCGGTCAGCGGTGAGCGCCTCGGCACCTACTACGAGTATCTAGGCCGCGTCCAGGTGCTCTCGGTCCAGGAGGACGGCGCGATCGCCGAAGTGTCCTACAGCTGCCGCCCGATGGAGATCGGGTCGCGGTTGGAGCCCTTCGTGCCCGAGCCGATCCCGCTGCGACGGCGGACGCCGCTGCGCGGCGTCAACGACCCGGTCACCCGCGAGGCGCTCGAGGGGGCGCCGGTGATCGTCCACACCACCGACCAGGTGGTGACGCTCGGTGCCAGCAGCGTGGTGCTGATCGATCGCGGCGCGGCGGACGACGTGGCGCCCGGAGACCTGTTCACGATCTACCGTCTGGGCCCGACCGGCACGCCGCCGATGGTGCTCGGTGAGCTGGCGGTGCTCTCGGTGCACGAGACGTCGTCGGTCGGCCGGATTCTCGAATCGCGGTACGCCGTCTACGTCGGCGACCTCCTCGACCTGAAATAGCGGTCCCGGCGGTCCCGGCGACCGCGCGAGCAGCCCCTGAGCGTGTGGTAGGGTTCCGCTCCTGCGGACGAGGCTCGGAGGGGGATGAGCAAGGATCTCAACGGCGAGATGCGCGCGCTGGCCAGGGAGCTGGTCGACAGCGGCCTGACGCTCGGCCAGGCCCGGCGTGAGTTCGAGCGCCAGCTGATCGAAGCGGCGCTGCGCCATCACTCCGGCAGCATGACGGGGTCCGCTCGCAGCCTCGGCATCCACCGCAACACACTGCGCAACAAGGTGGGTGAGCTCGGCATCGACGTCACGGCCTGCCACTCGCGGCAGCGCCCCGGTCGCGCCGCCCGCTGAGCGCTCCGCACCCCCGTCGGGGCTGTGCTATACTGCACAGTCAGGGGCCGGTCCGGGTCCCGAATCCCTCCCAATCGAACCGAAGGCGTTCCACTGAGAGATCTCTCTGCATGCGCACCGCGAAGCCAGCCAGCCGCCGAAGCCTCCCGAGGTTGATGACCGCCGGGGTGGTGTTCGCCGTCGCCTTGCTGAACTCACCGCCGTCGACACCGTCGATGCCCGTCGATCGTCCGGAGCCGCCGACGAGCGCCCAGATCGACGCGTTGACCGAGCTTTCGGAGTGGGTGCTCGGTGGGTCGTCGGCCCCGCGCTTCCAGGCGTTCAAGCGGCGTTCGCTGGTCGACCCGGGGTCGCCGGTCGGCTTCGAGCTCTTCCGGCGCTACCACGGGGTCGACGCGCCGGCCGAGCTGGTGCAGCGCATGCCCTTCGGCGCCCTGGTGCGCCGAGCGGCCGAGCGCTACGAGCTCGACCCCCTGCTGCTCGCGGCGATCATCGAGACCGAGTCGGGGTTCGATCCCGACGCCGTGTCGGTCATGGGGGCGATCGGTCTGATGCAGGTGCTGCCGACCACTGCCGCCCTCTACTCGGACGGTGATCCGTTCGACCCGGTGGTCAACGTCGACGTCGGAAGTCGCTACTTCCGCGACCTGCTGGAACAGTTCGAGGGCGACATCGCCCTCGCGCTCGCCGCCTACAATGCCGGTCCCGGCAACGTGCTCAAGCACGGCGGTGTGCCGCCGTTTCGCGAGACCCAGCGCTATGTCGAGCGGGTGATGTCCCGGTATGTCGACGACCACCAGAGGCTGTGGAACGACTCGCCCGATCGCGGGTGGTTCTTCACCCGCCGCGGTCAGCCCGCTTCGTCCGCCTCGTCGGCGACGTCACCGTCCTGACCCTTCAGTCCGGAGCGGAAGTTCCGGATGCCTTCGCCGAGACCCTTGCCGAGCTTCGGCAGCTTCGCGGCGCCGAACAGGACGAGCACGATCAGGAAGATGATCAGCAGTTCTTGGAATCCGAGCGACATGAGGGGTGCCTCCGGGCGACAGTGTAGCAGCGACGCTCACGGAGTGCCGAGCGGCTCCCAGGTGGGGCCGAGGGCGGCCATCAGCGGGCCGGTCTCCGGCAGTCGCTCGAGGTGCCGGCGAGCCGCCGCCAGCGACGGCGGAATGCGGTCGAGGTAGCGGTCCGACCCCCGGGCGGCGAAGGCGGCGAAGGTGCCGACGATCTTGAGCGCTCGCTGAGCGGCGGCGCGATGGTAGCGCTCGTGGTCACGGCGCTCGAGCTCGGCTTCGGCGAGCAGCTCCGCCTCCTCGGCGGCGGTGGCGTACAGGGTGTCGTTGAGCAGCGAGGCGAGGTCGTACCCACGCGGCACCATCCGCAGGTCCTGGTGGTCGATCACGGTCAGTCGCCGGTCCTCGCCGACCATCAGGTTGCGCACCATGAGGTCACGGTGGCCGGGCTCGAGCGGCCCGTCGTTCAGCTTGTCGCAGAGCACCAGGAGCGCCCGGCGGAACTCGGAGGCCGTCGCCTCGTCTCCGACGAGACCTCTCGGCGCCAGCACGAGATCCCAGCTCTGCTGCAGCTCGCGGCGGAGAATCCGACCGTCGAGCGGCGGATTGATCGCGGTCACCCTCTCGGGGTCGAGGGAGCCGATCGCCCGCGCGAGCGGGATCGCCCGCGACCACAGATCGAGCCGCTGCCACCCGCCGCCGACCGCCGCCCAGGCGGTCTCGTCGCCGGCATCCGCGATCTCCATCAGGCCGGCGGCGGGATCCCAGCGGTAGATCGCCGGCACCGGAACGCCGGCCTCCTGGAGCAGCTCGGTGGTGCGGACGAACCGCTCGCCCACCTCGGTCGTGTCGGGCGGGTAGACGGCGATGATCGTCGAGCCGCCGTCGGGCTCCAGGCGACGGAGGTACATGCGGGAGGAAACGTCGCCGGCGAGCGGCTGGAGAGCCGTCTGCGGGTGCCGCTCGTCGGCGAGCCATTCGAAGACGCGGTCGAGCGGTGGAGCGGTGGGGGGCATGGGCGGTGAGCGGTACCGGTCGTTGACACTGCCGGTGGGGGCAAGAATAATCGACTCGGGCCGACCGACGGCCGCGACGAGATGGACGACAAGCTCAGACGACTGGTGGAGGATCTGCGAGGCGCGGTCTCGCAGGCTCTCGTCGACTCGGCGGAGGTCGACCGGGCGCTGCGCGGGATCCGCGAGCAGGGGTGGTCGCTCTACCTCGTCGTCGACCGCAAGAGCGAGGGGGAACCGCTCGAGGCCTACGAGATCGGCACCGAGGCTCCCGCCGCCGCGGAGGCGTCGTTCAAAATCGACGCCAGCGACCTCTCCTTCCTGCGCTCGATCGGCATCGACCCCACCCGTCGCACCCGTCGCAAGCGCGCCGACTCCTGATTCGAGGCAAGATCAGCCGGCGCGCCGGCGGATGAAGGCCAGGTTGCGGCCGGCGCCGTCGCCGTCCCGACGGTAGCTCCACAGCCAGTCGGGGTGACACCGGGTGCAGGCGCGGACGATCGCGGTGAGCTCGACCGCCTCGTCGGCGAGCTGCCAGGCGACCGCCGCCGCGAGGTCGACATGGGGCCGCCCATCGTCGCTCACCACCTCCGCCGTCGAGGCGGCCACCACCCGCGCCGCCACCTCGTCGCCGACCTCGTAGCAGCAGCCGCCGATCGCGGGGCCGATCCACGCCTGCACGGCCGCCGACGGGTGGTGGCGGAGGCTCCGGACGGCACGCCGGACGACGCCGGCGACGACGCCGCGCCAGCCGGCGTGGACGGCGGCCACCCGCCCGTCGGCCTCGAGCAGCAGGGGGACGCAGTCGGCGGTCGCGATCGCGAGCACCAGCCCCGGATCCGACGTCACCAGCGCGTCGCCGTCACCCGAGCACCCCTCGATCGCCGCCAGCACGTCGGAGCCGTGGACCTGCCGCGCCCAGGCGACCGGTCGTCGGCGGCCGGAGACCGCGGCGAACACCTCGTCGCGCTCCTGGTGGCGGGCGGCGCGGCCGGTGAAGAGGACCTCCGCACTGGCGTGCTGCCACTCCCAGACGGCGATCCCCTCACGCACCGTGGGAGTCGAAGGGGCCACCGGTTCCACCCGGCGATCATAGTCTGGGCGCCGAAGGGGCTCCTGTAGACTACGACCATGCCGGTAGGGGCCATCTCGGGGGCGCTGCCACCTTCGTGAGCGGGGTCGGCGGCCGATGATCCAGTTCCTCCGGGTGTCGAAGCGTTTCGCCTCCGGCCAGCTGGCGCTCGACGAGATCACCCTCGAGGTCGGCGAGGGCGAGTTCGTCTTCCTCACCGGGGAGAGCGGGGCGGGGAAGAGCACGCTGCTCGGCCTGGTCTACGGTGCGACCACGCCGACCAGCGGCAACGTGCTGGTCAACGGCCGGAACGTCGGCTCGATCCCGCGATCGAAGATCCCCTACCTCCGTCGGACGATCGGGGTGGTGTTCCAGAACTCGAGGCTGATCCCCCGCAAGACGGTGTACGAGAACGTCGGCTACCTGCCGCAGATCCTCGGTCTGACCGCCGCCGAGCAGCGGCGGCGGGTGGACGGGGCGCTCGATCAGGTCGGCCTCGGCGATCGCGGTGACGCCTTCCCGATGCAGCTCTCGGGCGGCGAGCAGCAGCGGGTCGCAATCGCGCGGGCACTGGTCAACGATCCCGACATCCTGCTCGCCGACGAGCCGACCGGCAACCTCGACCCCGATCTCTCCAGCCGCATCTTCGACCTCTTCGTCGATGCCAACGAGCGCGGGGCCACGGTGGTGGTCGCCACCCACGATCCGCACATGATCGAGGGCTTCGACGCCCGCGTCCTGCGGCTGCGGGCGGGGCAGCTGGTCGACGACTCCGCACGCCCGGGCGCGGAGCGGTCGCCGGTGGCGATCGCCTCCGAGCCATGACCTGGGCACAGGCCCTCGTCTACTTCTTCCGGGAGGCCTTCACCCGCCTCCGCCGGGGGTGGAAGGTCAGCCTGCTCGCCGTGCTCACGATCGCCGTCAGCCTGTTCCTGGGCGGCCTCTTCGCCCTGCTCGGCGAGAATCTCCGCCGCCAGATCGACGCCTGGCGCAGCGAGGCGCGGATCGTCGTCTACTTCGAGCCGCAGACGGCCTCGGCGAAGCTGCGGGAGGAGGCGGAGGCGCTCGGCGCCCACGCATGGGTCGATCGGGTCGAGGTGGTCGATCAGCAGCAGGCGCGAGAGAGGTTCGAGCGGGTCTTCCCCGATCTCGCCGACCTGCTGGAGGACCCCGACGCGGAGCCGCTCCCTCCGTCGTTGGAGATCCGGTTGCATCCCGGCGCCCGGGAGGGTCGCGAGGCGATCATCGCCGAGCGGCTGGCGGGCATCCCAGCGGTCGAGTGGATCGACGACGACCGGGCGTGGCTCGATCGGCTCGAGACGGCGGTCGAGTTCGGTCGCGGCGTCGGCTGGCTGCTCGGTGCGCTGCTGCTGGCGGCGGCGGTGTTCACCATCGCCAGCGTCATCCGGCTGACCGCCTTCCGCTACCGCGAGGAGATCGCGGTGATGCGACAGGTGGGAGCGACCGAGCTGGTGATCCGTTGCCCGTTCTACGTCGAGGGGTTCCTGCAGGGGGTGGCGGGCAGCGTGGTGGCGATCGCCGCTCTGCGCGGCACCTACGCCTGGCTCTCCCCCGCCGGTGGAGGAGAGGGGCTGCGGCAGGCGATCGCCGGCTCGTTCCTGCCGTGGCCGTCCCTGCTGCTGCTGCTGCTCCTCGGCGGCGTGGCCGGGACGGCGGGGGCGGTCTTCTCGCTGCCGCGCGAGGTCTTCGGCGCCGAACCGGAGCTCGAGTAGCGACTCCGCGACGTCGAAGGCCCCGCCGCCGCGGCGACGGGGCCCCGACCTCGGTCGTGGTCGGCTCAGCCGATGCGGATGATCACCACCGCGCGGCGGTTCTCGGCGCGACCCTGACGAGTGTCGTTGTCGGCGACCGGCTCGCGCGATCCGCGACCCTCGGTCGAGATGCGATCGGCGTCGATCTGGTGGCGATCGACCAGGTAGGCCTTGACCGCCTCGGCGCGTCGCAAGCTGAGCGGGTCGTTGATCGCGTCGTTGCCGGTGCTGTCGGCGTGGCCGACGACGATCGCGACGAGCTCCGGATCCTGCTTGAGCTTGAGCGCGACCTCGTCGAGCTTCGCCTTGCCGATGTTCGACACCCGCGCGCTGCTGGAGTCGAAGTGGATGACTTCACGCTCCTCGACCGGCGGTGGCGGCGGCGGGGGCGGCGGTGGCGGCGCGACCGGGGTCGGCTCGGGAGCGGGCGGCGGTGGCGGCGGCGGTGCCGGCGCGGCGGGAGCCGCCTCCGGCTCGGTGTACGGCGCCTCGCACGGTCCGCAGCCGGCGCCGTTCCACCGGTAGGCGAGGCCCGCGGTGGCGATCAGCGGGTCGATGTCGAGCTCGAAGCCGTTGCCCTCGGCGGCCGTCGCGAGATAGCGGACGCCGGCGGTGAACGCCCACGGCCCGTTGTCGCGGAACGGAATGTCGAGGCCGGCGGCGAGGCCGAGCGCCGCCTCGCCGTCGAGCGAGCGCCGCACGGTGTCGCCGCCGATCGAGAAGGTGGCGTCGTCGTAGTCGACGATGCCGATGAACGGACCGAGGAAGAAGTCGACCCTCGACCGCGGGGTGAGGTGGAAGTTGGCGCCCAGGCTCACCATCTGGAAGCCGACGTCGCTCGAGTCCATCAGCCACTCGGTCGGCGTGTCGAAGACGAACATGCTGTCGAGGTCGGCGCTCAACAGCCCGAGCGCGAGCCCGAACGGGCAGCGGGGCCGGAACTCGAGCTCGGCGCCGACACCGGAGCCGGAGCTGACGGCGAACTTGCTCGACTCGACCGGATCGGTGCTCGAGGTGCTGAACGCGTCGTCGGCGTCGACCTTGGCGCCGAAGCCACGGAGGTTCCAGCGGTACCCATCGGTGGTGCAGCCGTCCGCGGACTGCGCGGACAGCGGAGGCATTGCGGTGCAGGCGATCAGCGCGCCGAGGACGACGCGTCCAAGAAGCTTCATGCTCTCTCTCCCGGTCATTCCTTCGCAATTGAAGGTGGGTTGGATGATAGCAGCGTCGGCTGCCGGCTCCTACAGGGTCTGTGAAGCGAAGTCCGTGCCATCCGGCGCTCGTCCGGACCTCGGGTCCGGCAGCGGGAGAAGTGTCGATGCGTCAGCGACTTGGAGAGCACCGGCGAGGAACGGACGAGCCCTCGCTGGCGGTCGGTGTCGCGGCGCTCGGCATCTCGTGCACCGGCGGTTGTAACGCGTGCCCGAGCCGACTGCCGGTCGTCAGTTCCTCGCCTTGACCGAGAACCGCGCCTTGACGCTGCCGTCGACGTCGAGATTGTAGGCGGCGACGCCGCCGATGAAGATGCTGTAGTCGCGCAGCTGCAGGGAGGTCTCGAACCCGAAGCCGATGTCGGTGAGATAGCTGTCGCCGTCGTAGAGCACGTCGCGATCGAAGCCGATGGCGCCGAAGCCGCCGTAGAGAATCCAGTACCAGCTCTGCCAGTCGGCCTTGAGAGCCCGTCGGTGCTCGTCGACGAACCAGGGGAAGAAGAGCTCGACGGTGGTGTGGAGCTCGTCGGTGCCGCGCAGCCGCTCGTCGAGCCCCTTGAGGTTGTCGCGGCCATCGAGCTGGAAGAAGACGCCCCGCGGGATGTTGTAGTGATCGGTGGAGTCGGCCGGCGCCTCGGGGTCGAGCGGCTCCTTGCGCAGGAAGGAGCCGCCGTGGAGGCGCCAGATGGCGAACGAGCGGCCGCCGAGCTGGAACCGCTTGAGCCCGGCGAACTCGAGCTTGACGTAGTCGAAATCGCCCAGCAGCGGATAGCCGTAGGCGAGGGCGGTGGAGAAGCCGGCGCCGAACGGCCCGATCTCGCGATGCGCGGTGAGCAGCGGCCGTCGACCGGCCCGCGTCTCGCCGACGATGGAGTTGAGGCCGACGTCGTCCGGGGTGCCGAGCTGGTAGCCGAGGCGGACGAAGGCGTCGGTCTTGTTGGTGGTCAGCCGGAACTCCTCCTTGGAGGAGGTGATGCGGTCGAACTCGACGAGGAAGAAGGCGCGACTGTGGTACGTGAACGGGCGCTCGACGAGGAGCAGGCCGCCGCGCGTGCGCTCGAAGTCGTTGGAGTTGTCCTCGATCGGATCGAACTCGACGGCGTCGAAGAAGCCGAGCTGATAGACGTTGTCCGTCCCGTAGTAGCGGTAGCGGACGAACGCCTCGATGTCCCCCTTGACGAAGTCGTAGCGCAGCTGCCCTTCGTAGAACGAGCCCTTCAGCAGCCGATGGAGGCGGAAGTCGAGCTCCCCCTCGGGGAAGTAGAAGTCGACCGAGGGGAGGAGGGTCTCCCGCGACGGTCGCTGGAGCTCGGGCTCGCCGTCCTCTTCCTCGGCGACCGTCGAGGCCGCCGGGAGGATCAGCGCCAGGAGCGACCAGACGACGACGGCGAAGCGGCGTTCGG
>JBPEXA010000566.1:0-3905 GCA_052032135.1 Thermoanaerobaculia bacterium
AGGCGGCCGCCGACGACGCCGATCGAGCCGGTGATGGTGGTCGCCTCGGCGACGATGTGCGCCGCCTTGGTCGAGATGTAGTAGCCGCCGGAGGCGGCCACCCCCGACATCGACACCACCACCGGCTTGGCGGCGGCGAGGCGCTCGACGTGGCGCAGGATGAGGTCGGAGGCGAGCGCCGAGCCGCCGGGGCTGTCGACCCGCAGGACGACGGCGGCGATCGAATCGTCCTCCGCCAGCTCGCCGAGCAGCCGGCCGAAGGAGTCGGAGCCGAGGTAGAGGTCGCGGCTCCAGGCGTCGACGCCGCCCGCGCCGCGGACGATCGTCCCCTGGGCGAAGGCGATGGCGATCTTCTTCTGGCCGAAGCCGGCGCCGCGATAGGGATAGCCGGCGAGCTCGAGCCAACCCTCGCTGTCGCCGAGCTCGGCCTCGACCGTGCTCTCGAACTCGTCGGGATAGGCGAGGGCGTCGACGAGCTCGAGCGCCAGCGCTTCGTCGGCGGCGTAGGGAGCGCCGTCGATCAGCCGGCGGACGGTCGCCTCGTCGAGGCCGCGAGCGGCGGCGATCGCGTCGACGATGCTCGAGTAGAGATCGTCGAGCAGCGTCGACAGCGCGGCGCGGGCGGCCACCGAGTGCTCGCTGCGGGTGTACGCCTCGGCGGCGCTCTTGTAGGGACCGGTGGTCTCGAATTCGGGAACGATCTGCAGCTTGTCGAGCGTGCCGCGGAAGAAAGCGCTGTCGGCTCGCAGGCCGACGATGTTGAGCTCGCCGGCCGGCGCCAGCGTGATGCGAGGACAGGCGGTGGCCACGAAATAGGCCAGCGTGCCGTTGGCGAACTCGCCGGCGGTCTCGAGATAGCACTCGACCCGCTTGCCGGCGGCGGCGACGGCGGTGATCTGCCGGCGCAGCTCCTCCGCCTGGGCGAGGCTGAACGCGGCGTTCTGGATCTCCACCACCAGCCCCTCGACGTCGGGATCGCTGCTCGCTCGCCGCAGGGCGAGAACGATCTCGGCGAGGCTGCGGCTGCCGTCGACCTCGAGCAGCGGGAGCGGCGGGAGCGGCAAATAGTCCACCAGGGGTGCCGCTATATGGAGGTGCAGCACGGAGGCGTCGGCCAGCGGGGCATTCCCCGACCCCCGCATCTGGACGCTGACGATGGCGATCAGCACCGCCAGCCCGATCAGCACCAGGATCAGCAAAGCCAGTTTTTTCATCGACTTACGGACCGTTGGGAGATCGGGCGGGCGGACGTTCGCCGCCGCCGACGAGGTGATGGGACCCGATTCTCGCGATCTGGCACGGCGATTGCTTCAGAAAGCGAGCAGTAAGGATGAACGCGGGGAGGTTCCTCTACTTGAGTCCACAACAGCGAGGCACGCAACTCAGTATGTCTCGTCCTGTCTCAACCCGCAATACATGTCTCTGACCACAGAGGCCCTTCCTCACACCCGCACCACCGGAACCTCCCCCTCCTTGCTGTTCTGACAGCCGACGAGCCCGGGCCCCACGGCCACGGGCTCGTTTTTCGTCGAGGCCCGGGCTCGTTTCTCGTCGAGGGGAGTCCTGTAGGGTCGAGCGACCATGACCGGCCGCCCGGACGACGAGGACTCCGCCCGCGCGCTGCTCGCCTGGTACGACCGCCAACGCCGCGACCTCCCGTGGCGGCGGAGCCGCGACCCGTGGCCGGTCTGGGTGTCGGAAGTGATGCTCCAGCAGACGCGGGTGGATACCGTCATCGCCTACTACGACGGCTTTCTCGAGCGGTTCCCCGACGTCGCGGCGCTCGCCGCCGCCGACGAGCAGGAGGTGCTCGCCGCCTGGTCGGGTCTCGGCTACTACCGGCGGGCGCGATCCCTCCACCAGGCGGCGCGCCGGGTGACGGCGGATGGCGCCTTCCCGACCGGTCGCGACGCCTGGCGGCAGCTGCCGGGGGTCGGCGAGTACACCGCGGCGGCGCTCGCCAGCATCGTCGACGGTGAGCCGGTGGCGGTGCTCGACGGCAACGTCGAGCGGGTCACCAGCCGCTGGCGGGCGATCGCCGGTGACCCCCGCCGGCGGCGGGTGCGAGACCGCTTGCGCGCCGCCGCCGAGGCCCTCCTCGACCCTCGCCGGCCCGGGGATGCCAATCAGGCGCTGATGGAACTGGGTGCCACAATTTGTCGACCGATGGCGCCGTTGTGTCACACCTGTCCTCTTTCGCGGTCATGCCAGGCCTATGAGAGCGGCAGTCCGGAAGCGTATCCCACACCGAAAAAGCGGCGAGCGATCGAGCGGGTGCGGCGCCGATTGTTCGTCGTGGTCGACGATCAGGGCCGCTTCGCGTTGTGGCGGCACGGTGAAGAGGCCTCGCTGCTGGCCGGACTGTGGGAGTTCCCGTTCGTCGACGGCGGGGGGTCCGACCGCCGACAGCGGGAGGAGCTGGCGGCACGCTACGGCGGCCGCTGGCAGCTCGGCGAGCGCCTCGGTGAGCTCCGCCACGCCATCACCCACCGCAGCCTGCGGGTCGCGGTGGCACGTGCCGAGCGCCAGCCGCCGGCGGACGCCGCCGAGTCGCCTCGCTACGTCCGGCGGCGGCAGCTCGAGGCGCTGCCGACCACCGCGCTGACGCGCAAGGTGGCGGCGCTGCTCGATCAGACCGTGAAGTCGACGACCGGCGTGTCGTCCTGATCGGCGAGCTGGCGCCAGCCGACGATCTTCTGATCGATCGCCCGCAGGCGGGTGGCGCCGAGCTGGCAGAGCAGCAGCAGCAGGCGGCTGGAGGCGGCGCGGTCGATGTTCAGCAGACCGTCGATCACCTCCTTGGCGATGGTCAGCACCACCGCGCCGCGGTCGTGCGCCTTGGCCGACGCCGAACGGGTGTCGCGGTCGATCAAGGCCATCTCGCCGAAGTAGTCGCCGCGCTGCAGGAAGGCGAGCGCCTCCTCGCCGGCGCCGGGCACGGTGCGCGAGATCATCACCGTCCCCTCGACCACGACGTACATCTCGTCGCCGGGGTCGCCTTCGCGGAAGATCACCTCTCCCTCCTCGTAGCGCGCCTCGGCCGACAGCGAGGCGAGGAAGTGGATCTCCATCGGTGACAGCCGCTGTTCGATGAACACCGCCCGCCGGGCCTGGAGATCGAGGTCGGCGGTCGTCGGCCGCGCCGGGACGTCGAGCGGCGGGGCGCTCCCCGGCCGGTCGGCGAAAAAGCTGTCGAGATGGGCGTTGGCGCGACGCAGCTTGCGCGACAGGCTGTGCCAGAACGCCCACAGCAGCGCCAGCTCGAAGCTGGCGTCGGTCTTGGCCATCGCGCCCAGGCGGTCGGCGTCGAACAGCAACAGCTCACAGCGCTCGCGAGCCACGGCGTTGCCGCCGCGGCCGAGGTGATCGATGTAGTTGGCCTCGCCGAACAGCTGCCCCGGCCCCAGCACCGCGAGCAGGAAAGGCGGCTCGGATCCGTGGCTGTAGAGCTCGACCGAGCCGTCGAGCACCGCGAACGGATCGCGCGAGGGGTCCCCCTGGCGGAAGACGTAGGCGCCGGTGTCGAACTCCTGGCGCCAGGCGCACGCCGCCAGCCGCGCCCGCTGATCGTCGTCGAAGTGGGCGAAGACGTCGAAGTCGCTGAGGGTGTCGGCGATCTCCATCACCCTATTGTCGAACCCGTGCATCGTCGGCTCTATGACGCAAGTCACTGATCGTCGGCAGCGGCGGCGATCGCCGCCCGCAGCAGTTCGAGCGCGCGGTCGAGCTGGCGGTCGGTGATCACCAGCGGCGGGGCGATCTGCGCCACCCGCCCCTCGGGCCCACCGGCCAGCAGCAGCACGCCGCGCCGGCGGGCGGCGGCGACCGCGCGGTGGGCGAGCGCCCGATCCCGCAGCGCGACACCCCACAGGGCGCCGCGACCGCGCACCGCCTCGACACCGTCG
>JBPEXA010000567.1:0-2470 GCA_052032135.1 Thermoanaerobaculia bacterium
GCAACTACCTGATCGGGACCTTCCCCTACCGGCTGCAGACGTTCGATGGGATCGTCGACCACCTCGAGGAGCTCGAGCTCTTCGGCCTGCCGCCCGACACCTTCGATCGGCTGCCGGAGCAGGTGTCGGCGGTGTCGGCGAAGACCGCGCACGACGCCGCTCGGGCCCTCGTCGGCGAGGGGGCGATGGCGATCGCCGCGGCCGGTCCGGCCGAACGGCTGGCACCGCTGCTGGAGCCGTTCGGGGAGGTCCGGATCGCACCGGACCGACCGGCTGAGAAGCCTGCTGGGGATTGACAGCTCTCGGCGTCGTCTCGTCCTCCGAGCTGGTATAGTCACCGACCCTGCACAGCACACCCGAGGAGTTCGATGCATGCAAGTCGACAGCCCCGAGAAGATCCGTAATCTGGCGGTCGCCGGCCACACCGGGACCGGCAAGACGACCCTCGCGAGCGCCATGCTCTACACCTCCGGCGTCGTCAACCGCCTCAACCGCACCGAAGACGGCGCGACGACGACCGACTTCGACAAGGAGGAGATCGAGCGCGGCATCTCGATCGGCGTCGCCCCCTGCACGGTTCCCTGGCAGAGCCACAAGATCAACCTGCTCGACTGCCCCGGTTACGGCATGTTCTTCAGCGACACCCAGGCGGCGATCCGCGCCGCCGACGCCGTGCTCCTCTGCGTCGACGGCGCCTCCGGGGTCGAGGTGGTGACCGAGAAGGCGTGGGCGTACGCCGACGAGCTCGGGCAGCCGGTGCTGATCAGCCTCACCAAGATGGACCGCGACCGCGCCACCCTGGAGTCGGCGCTCGAGAGCCTCCGTGGCCGTTTCGGCCGCGAGGTGATGCCGATCCAGCTGCCGATCGGCTCGGAGCACGACTTCACCGGCGTCGTCGATCTGCTCAGCGGCAAGGCGTACGTCTACGACAAGGACGGCGACGGCAAGGCGTCGCCGACCGACGTGCCGGACGATCTGGCCGACGAGGTCGAGCGCCGCCGCAACAACCTGATCGAGATGGTCGCCGAATCGAGCGAGGCGATGCTCGAGACGTACCTCGAGGAGGGGACGCTCTCCCAGGACGAGCTGGTCGACGGGCTGCGGCGGGCGATCCAGCGGCGGCGGCTCTTCCCCCTCGTCATCACCTCCCTCGCCCACGGCATCGGCACCTCGCTGCTGCTCGACGCGGTCGTCGATCTGATGCCCAACCCGCTCGAGCGGGCCCCCTTCCCGGCGACCAACGTCGGCGGCGAGCCGCTCGAGGTCGAGCCCGATCCCGACGGCGACCCCGCCGCCCTCGTCTTCAAGACCATCTCCGATCCCTACGCGGGCAAGATCACCCTGCTGCGCGTCGTCCGCGGCGAGCTCCCCGGCGACGCCGTGCTGTGGAACACCCGAGCCGAGCAGGCGGAGAAGCTCGGCGGCGTCCACGTGATGCAGGGCAAGTCGGGGTCGAGCATCCCCAAGCTGGTCACCGGCGACATCGGCGGCGTCTCCAAGCTCAAGCACGCCCAGACCGGCGACACCCTCTGCGGCAAGAACCGCCCGATCCACCTCGGCTGGATCGAAGTCGCCGAGCCGGCGATCTCGTTCGCGGTCGAGCCGAAGGCGAAGGGCGACGAGGAGAAGATCGGCGACGCGCTCTCGCGCCTGCAGGAGGAGGATCTCGCCCTCGCCGCCGGCCGTGACCCCGACTCCGGTGAGTTCCTCGTCTCCGGTCAGGGTCAGCTCCACGTCGAGATCACCGTCAACAAGCTCCACAACCGCTTCGGTGTCGACGTCATCCTCCACCCGCCCAAGGTCCCCTACCGCGAGACGATCCGCAAGAAGGCCGACGGGCACGGCCGCCACAAGAAGCAGAGCGGTGGTCGCGGCCAGTTCGCCGATTGCAAGATCACGGTCGAGCCTCTCGAGCGGGGCATGGAGTTCGAGTTCGTCGACGAGATCTTCGGCGGCTCGATCCCACAGGGCTACCGGCCGGCGGTCGAGAAGGGGATCCAGGAGGCTCGCAAGCGCGGCTTCCTCGCCGGCTACCCGATGGTCGACTTCCGGGTCCGCCTCACCGACGGCCAGTTCCACGACGTCGACTCGTCGGAGATGGCGTTCAAGATCGCCGGCTCGCTCGCCTACAAAGACGCCATGGCGAAGGCCGCCCCGACGATCATGGAGCCGATGATGAAGGTCGAGATCTCGGTCGACGAGGAGTTCATGGGCGACGTGATGAGCGATCTCTCGCAGCGCCGCGGTCGGCCGCAGGGGATGGACTCCAACAACGGCGTCCAGGTGGTCAACGCGATCGTCCCGATGGCGGAGATGCTCAGCTACGCCCCGGCCCTCAACTCGATGACCCAGGGGAAGGGGAGCTTCCACATGGAGTACTCCCACTACGAGGAGATGCCGACCAACGTCGCCGAGAAGGTGATCCAGGAGTCTCGGCGGGCCGCCGAAGAAGGCTGAACAGCGGTCGTCA
>JBPEXA010000568.1:0-14037 GCA_052032135.1 Thermoanaerobaculia bacterium
AGAGGACGTCGCCGCGGCCAGCAGCGAGATCGCCCAGCCAGAGGAGCTCGGCGGCCGGCGTCGCTGCCTCGCGCCGCCGCCGGTCGACGATCGTGTAGCCGGCGGCGATCGGGTTCGGCTCCACGGTCGCCTGGGGGTCGAACGGATTGTGGGCCGGCAGGTGGCGGTACATCGGCACCGGCTGCCAGACGTGGAGGACCGGCACCCCCTCCGCCTCGCCGAGCGCGCGGATCTGGCGCCGGTTGGCGTCCCAGCGGGCGATCACCGTCGCCGGATCGACGTCGTCGAACGACCGCTCGGTCGGCCCGCCGTCGAGCCGTCCCTTGATCCAGCGGGCGAGCGGCAGCGTCACCACCACCCGTCGCACCGACCGCAGCGGCGTCTCGCTCATCAGGTAGCGGAGGCGCGCGGTGAACTTGGGGGCATCGGTGGCATAGCCGAACTCGTTGAGGCCGTCGACGAACAGCGCGAGATCGGGCCGGCCGCCGGTCGCCAGCATGCGGGAGAAGAGCGCCAGCTCCTGACTGCTGTAGTAGTTCGAGCGGGCGAAGTTGTAGACCGTCACCGGCTGGTCACACCGCCTGGACACCGCCTCCTCGAGCGCGGCGGGGATCGTCTCCCCGTCCGGCAGTCCGTAGCCGAACGCCGTCGAGCCGCCGAAGACGAAGAGGTGAGGGCCCTCGTCGGGGGGCCACGGAGCGGCCCGCCCGCCGCGTCGGAAGCCGGCCGGGTCGACGTTGACGAAGGCACCCTCGAACGGCTGCTCGCGGAACTGGGTGAACGGCTCGTAGACGTAGCTGCGCGTCCAGCTCTCCTCGAGCAGCGCCTCGATCTGCTCCCGGCTCTTTCCCGGATAGGCCGCCTCCAGCAGCTCGATGTCATGTTCGAGCGCACCTGCGGGCGGCGGATTCCAGCGCAGCCAGGCGGCCGCCAGCAGATTGAGGACGACGAAGGCGACGACCGTGTTGGCGCACAGCACGGCGAACGACCGGTAGGCGGCGGACCAGCGACGCGGGCGATCGGCAGGGGGTTGCATGGGCGCGCAGGCAGCGGGATCGGCGGGGCGGCGACCGGCCATTGTACCGGCGGCGGCGGCGCCTCGCCCTTTGACGGTAGGCTACGGCGCGAGCCGCCGATGTCGCCGCCTCTGCCGCGAGTCCTCCAGATCGGAACCACCGACCGGCACGGCGGGGCGGCGACCGTCGCGCGGCTGCTGCACGACGGCCTCGCCCGCCGCGGCGCCGCGCCCCGGATGCTGGTCGGGCTGCGGCGCTCCGACGATCCGGCGGTGCGCGGCATCTTCGAGCGCCCGGGATCGGCGCGGCGGGCGAACGTGCCGCTGGGGCACCGGCTGCGACGACGGGCCGCCCGCTGGCTGCCCGACGAGCTGCTGATGCTGCCGCGCCGCGCTTGGAAGGCCGCGCCCGAGCTCGCCGATGCCGACCTGGTCCACGCCCACAACCTCCACGGCCAGATCTTCGATCTGCGGGCGCTCGCCGACCTCTCCCGCCGCCGGCCGCTGGTCTGGACGTTGCACGACATGTGGGCGATGACGTGCGGCTGGGTGCACGCCTTCGACTGCCCGCACTGGCCGACCGGTCCGTGCGACTGCCGACCTCCCAACAGCCTGATCGAGGCGCGGTGGCGGCGGAGAGGCCGCCAGTGGCGGCGGCGCCGGGACACCTACCGCCGATCGAGCCTCACCCTCGTCGCTCCCTCCGCCTGGATGGCGAGTCGGGTCGAGGAGGGGATGCTGAGCGGACATCCGGTGACCGTCATCCCCAACGGCGTCGACGTCGCCCGTTTTCCTCCGCGAGATCGGCGCTCCGCGCGCGACGAGCTCGATCTGCCGGCCGAAGCGCGCCTCATCCTGTTCGTCGGCAAGGGGGGCGCCGCCAACCCGTGGAAGGGGTGGTCGCATGCGGCGGCGGTCGCCGAGCGGCTGAGCACCGCGACCGGGTCGCGGCCGAGGCTGCGAGCCGTCTTCGTCGGCGGCGGCCCGACGCCGGCTCCCGGCATCGACCTCGGCCTGGTGCGCGACGCGAACCGGATGGCGACGGTGTACGCCGCCTGTGACCTGCTGCTCTATCCGTCGCTCGCCGACAACTGTCCGCTGTCGGTGATCGAGGCGATGGCGTCGGGCCTTCCGATCGCCGGCTTCGCCACCGGCGGCGTCCCCGAGCTGGTGCGCGACGGTATCGACGGCGCGCTGGTGCCGACCGGCGATACCGCTGCGCTGGGGCGAGCGGTCTCGGCGCTGGTCGAGCAGCCGGCGACGTTGGCGGAGATGTCGGCCGCCGCGAGGGCCCGTGCGCTCGCCGACTTCTCGAGCGAGCGGATGCTCGAACGGTACCTGCGCCTCTACTCGCGGACGATCGAAGCGGCGGAGCGCGGGGTGACGTCGAGGAAGGCGTAAGGGGGCGCCGGGCGGTCGGTGAAGTAGGCGTGATCGTCGAGCTCCGGGAGCTCCAGCCCGAGAGCCTCGTTGGCGACCCATCGCAGTGCGGAGATCGGAGATCCGGTCGGCACCGTGGCCGCCGCTTCCGCGGGTCGCACCGCCAGCAGGATCGGCACGCGCTCGGCGAGGAAGCGGTCACTCGCCTCCCACGCGGGCCCTTGGAAGGCCGCCGGTCCATGATCGCTGTGCAGCACGACGATCGCCGGGCGGTCGCCGGCGACGACGCGCTCGAGGATCACCGACAGCCGGCGGTTGAGGAACCGCACCTGGTCGACATAGCCCGACATCGGAAGCCAGTCCCGGATGTTGGTCTCGACGAGAGGGTGGGGCGAGCCGTCGGGAAGGAAGACGTACGGAGGGTGGGGCGAGATGACGTGGAAGTAGACGTACTTCGGGCCGCCCGCCTCCTCGACGGCGGCCTCGAGGGTGTCGAGGAGGCAGTCGACGCGCCGTCGTGCCCGTCGCAGCGAGAACGAAGCCGTCCACTGCGGCACCGCCCGCAGCATCGTCGTGCGCATCCAGGCGTCCAAGAAGGCCAGCGTCCTGCCGCACGTCGCCACCCGATCGATCGCCGGCAGCTCTCCCGACGCGTACTGGTGGCCGGCGATCACCCGGGTGAGGTAGCCGGCGTCGTGGAACCAGCGGAAGAGCCGGTTGTCGCGGATGGAACGGTAGAGGGGGCCGAACCGGTCGACCCGAGGTCCTAGGTAATCGAGGTTGAGAGTCGCCGCCAGGGAGCTGAGGGTGGTCGGGTAGTTGGCGATCGCGCTGTCGCCCACCACGAAGCCGAGACCGCGGAGGCGATCGAGGAAGCGCCGGTTGTCGAACCCGTAGAGGTCGGCGAGCACGTCGGCGCGGCCGTAGCCGTCGACCACGAGGTGGTAGACGTCGGGACGCTGGGGGAGAGGGGCCGAGGCGGACCGAGGGGGGGCGTCTGCGGGGAACAACGTCGATCGCTCGCCGCCGAACCACGTGCGCCCCCCTTGCGCGATGGCCAGCAGCAGCAGCGCGGCGATCGTCCAGTTGGCGCCGCTGGTGAAGGCGGCCTTCGGCCGCCACCGGAGGGTCGTCGGCCACAGCGCTCCGCCGGCGAGGAGCGCTGCGACGAGCAGGAAGCGGTGGCGGCCCCACGGCAGGCCGGAGAGTTCGGTGTAGAGATGCCCGTAGCTCAACGCGATCGCCGCCCAGCCGGCGGTGATGAGAGCCGCGCGGTGGGCGTCTCCGGTCCTGCGGGTCAGCAGCCACTGGCCGACGGACGTCAGCAGGATGGTGATCGCGAGCAGGGCGAGCGGTGTCGCGAGCGGCGCCTCCTCCACATTGCGCGCCCACAGCCAGACGACCGTGTAGGCCGCCAACAGCAGCGGGTAGACGGGGCGCTGCATCATGCTCGCTCGCGGCTCCCAGGGTCGGTGCGACGCCGGTAGCCGGCGTAGATCGAGTGCCCGGTCACCCACCGGCGCAGGCCTGCGCGCAACGCGCCGCGCACCAGCCTCGAGGCGTGACGGTTGAGCAGCGTCTTCGCCACCAGCGGCGGGCGGCGTTGCCGCAGCCGGTGGCGGGCGGCCGACACCCAGCCGTTGACGTTGTAGGGCGCCAGCGGCTCGGTGGCGAGCGAGATCAGCTCGAGCGGCAGCAGGCCGGTGAGGGCCCGGAGCGAACTCTCGTTCCAGCGCAGCATGTGGTGGGGCGGCATGTCGAGCCAGTTCGACGGCAGGTGGCGCAGGTAGGCGTCGCCGTTGGGAACCGCGACGATCAACCGACCGCCGGGGCGCAGGAGCCGCACCATCGCGGAGAGGAACGGCATCGGCTCGGCGATGTGCTCGAGGGTCTGGAAGCTGCACACCGCATCGCACGAGGCGGGGTGATCGGCGGCGTAGCGTGCGACGTCGGCGGCGACGACGTCGAGGCCACGCTGGCGCCCTGCAGCGACCGCTGCCTCGTTGAGCTCCAGCCCGCGAACGCGACGGCCGTGACGGGCGGCGAGCCGCAGGAAGTCGCCCCGACCGGAGCCCACCTCGACAACCTGTCGCGCGCCGGCCAGATCGCGCAGCGCCCGCCGGTGCTCCCAGCGAGGGGAGGTGGAACCGGCTCCGATCTTGCGCTCGGGCGCGTAGTACCAGTCGCGCTCCTGAAGATCGGCATAGAGCGCGCCGCTCCCCTCCGCCTCGATCGGGCGATAGAACTCGAGGCCGGTGTCGAGGCAGCGGTAGAGGTCGACGTCGCCGGCCGGGAGCTCGGCTCGGACGTCGATGCCGAAGGTGTCGCGCCACCCCTCGACGAGCCGCTGGGACGGGATCGCGCGCAGGTGCTCGACCCGCCCACCGCCGGAGAGCGGGCTGTGCACGGCCCGCGGCCCGGGCTCACCCCCGGCGGCCATAGTGGTAGAGCCACCGTTGCGACCCCTCGACCGGCGTCCGCGAGCGGAGCTCCAGCTGCTCCCCGAAGGCCGCTTCGAACCCCTCGCGATGGTAGCCGGCGAAGACGTCCTCGCGCGAGCGCAGCAGGCGCTCGACCTGTGAGTCGCGCTTCGGCACCCACTCGACGAGCAGCTCGTCCGCCAGCTCGGCCAGGAAGCCGGCGACCTGCGGCAGCGGCACGTTGTTGCCGATCGCCAGGTGGTGGACGAGGGCGAGCGCGGTCGCCGCGTCGGCCGGGCCGCGGTCGCGCAGGCTCGCCCGCTCCGCGTGCGCCCAGCCGAGGGCCGGGCTCGGATTGGTGAGGTCGAGCAGCAGCGGCAGCAGGTGGCCGTCGTCGTCATGGCGGGCTCGGGCGTAGTTGCGCTCGACCGCCACCGGGTCGACGTCGAAGGCGACGGTGAAGATCTCGCGGCTGCTGGCGATGCGGCTGAAGCGGCCGGTGTTGGCGCCGAGATCCCACAGCTGTCGCGGAGCGACGGCGTCGACGAACCGCTCGACGGCGGCCCGCTTGTCGACCACCGCACCGTCGTCGTAGTTGGTGTCGGCGTAGTAGTCGCCCCATTCGGTGTCGGGGTGTCGCCAGCGCAGCTGCTCGACCGTCTTGCGCAGGCTGTCGACGAGGCCTTCGAGGGCGAGGCGGCTCACCGAGTAGTCGCGCCGCGACGCGCCGCCGTGGGCGTGCCGGCGCTGGGAGCGGGCGTGGAGGACGAGATGAGTGAGCAGGCCGAAGCGCCGCCACGTCCCCTTCGGCAGCAACGAGGCCGCGAGATCGAGCGGGATGCCGTCGAGGTGGCGCGCCGAGAGCGCCGCCAGCCGGACGTCGCGATGCGCAGCGAGCGCCAGCGGTGCCAGGAAATGCTGGCAGAACTGGCGATAGGCGACCCACGGGCGACCCTCCTCGTAGCGGGCGAAGGAGAGGGTGTCGATGAACAGCGGGCGGCTGCCGGCGAACTGCACGTTGTAGGCGCTGGCGTCCTTGAGCACCATGCCGTGCACGAGGGCGAGCCGCTGCACGTCGAGGGTGAGCAGGGCGGCGTCCCGCAGCTGGCCGAAGCACCATTCGTACGGGTGGCTGACGAACGGCAGCCGTCGCGGGCGGATCACCCGCCACGCGACCGCCGGGTCGGCGGGAGGCTCGTCGACCTCGTCGTGCTCGACGAGCCAGCCGCGCTCGACCAGCGCGGCGTAGAGGCCGGAGTCGATCAGCGCCCGGTAGTCGTCGGCGTAGCCGACGTTGACCTGGCGCAGCAGCGCGTCGTCGCGCTCGAAGAGGAAGCCGCTCGGGTCGCGGAACGAGCTCGAGTGGCGGCGGTCGCTCACCCCTACGGGGTCTCTTGATCCCGGAACTTCGACCGCAGAGCCACGAAGAAGGCGACGATCCTGCGCCAATACGCCTTGATCGCCATCCCCGCCGCCAGCAGTGAGGCGAGCATCGCCTGCACGAAGAAGCTGCCGCTGCCGGGATCGATGTACGCCGCCGCTTCGGATGCCGCCAGCAGATGGAGGCCGGCGACGACGGAGGCGATGCGGACGGGGGTGGAGGAGTGGGTCATGGGGGTGCTCCTAGGCGGGGGGAGGCGCGCTCAGCTCGTCCAGGATGTCGTCGAGGCTCCGGGTCAGCTGCCAGCGAGGATGGTCGGTGCGAAAACGGCGCAGATCGGTGATGTAGCAGATGTGGTCGCCGCGTCGCGGCTCCTCGAGCTCCTCGACCTTCAGCGGCCGGCCGATGCGCTGCTCGAAGGCGGCGATCGCCTCCAGCACCGAGATGCTGTTGGCGCGGCCGCCGCCGAGATTATAGACGGCGCCGCTGCGGGGGTTCTCCCACACCGCGAGCAGCGCGGTACAGACGTCGTAGGCGTGGATGTTGTCGCGCACCTGCTTGCCGCGGTAGCCGAAGATCCGGTAGGTGCGCCCCTCGCGCACGGCGCGGGCGAGATAGGCGAGGAAGCCGTGGAGCTCGGCGCCCGAGTGGCGGGAGCCGGTCAGGCAGCCGCCACGGAAACAGGCCGTCGGCATGCCGAAGTAGCGGCCGTACTCCTGCACCAGCAGATCGGCGGCGAGCTTCGAGGCGCCGAACAGGCTGTGCATCGAGGCGTCGACGCGGCAGCTCTCGTCGATCCCCTCGCGATCGGCGGTATCGGCGTAGTCGAAGCGGGTGTCGAGCTCGACCAGCGGCAGCTCGTTGGGCGCGTCGCCGTACACCTTGTTGGTGCTCATGAAGAGGAACGGGGCGTCGGCGCAGGCGGCGCGGGCCGCTTCCAGCAGATTGAGCGTACCGGTCGCGTTGACCTCGAAGTCGTCGAACGGGCGGCGGGCGGCGAGGTCGTGGGAGGGCTGGGCGGCACAGTGGACGATGAGGTCCGGCTTGACGGCGGCGACCAGCGAGGCGATGCCCCGGCGGTCGCGAACGTCGAGATCGTGATGGGTGAAGCGCTGCGTCTCGCGCTGCAGCCGCTCGAGGTTCCAGAGGGTGTCGCCGTCGGCGCCGAAGAAGTCGCGGCGCAGGTTGTTGTCGACGCCGTCGACCCGCCACCCGCGCTGCTCGAAGAAGAGCACCGCCTCCGAGCCGATCAGGCCGCTGCTGCCGGTGATCAGCGCTCGCTTCATCGGGCGACTCCGACGCCCGGCCGATCCGACAGCAGCTCCGGCAAGGGGTGGAGATCGGCGATGCGGGCGACGTCGACGCCACGGAACCGATCGCGCTGCTCGGGCGTCTCCCGCAGGACGAAGCGGACTCCCGTTGCACGCGCCGCCTGATAGTCCGACCAGCCGTCGCCGACGAAGACCACCCGGTCGGCGGCGACGGCGTGGCGGTCGAGGATGCCGCCGAGGATCTCCGACTTCGACCGTGGCGAGCCGTGCACGCCGTCGAAGTACGGGCTCCAGCCGCGGCCCGTGATCAGGGCCGTCAGCTCCTCCTCGGGAATCCCAGACGCCACGTGGAGCGGAACTCCTTCGGCGTGCAGCGCCTCGAGGCAGCGGGTCGCCCCGGCGACCTCGGGGCAGTCGCTCGAGGCGCCGACGACCAGCTCGGAGAAGCGACGACCGAGCCGGTCGCGGGTGGGACGATCGAGGGGGCGGCCGAGCAGCTCACGGTAGATCCAGTCGAACTTCTCGAAGCGGGAGACGCCGAGATGATCGAGGTGGTGGCGGACGATGGCGTCGAGGTGCCGGGGGTGCTCGGCGAACAGCTTTCGGAAGGCCGCCACCTTGACCTCCCCGGTCTCGGTCAGCACTCCGTCGCAGTCGAAGACCACGACGGCCGGCCAGAAACGCCGCCTCCGCTGCCCGCCGCTGGTCACCGTCAGAGATCCCGCACGCCCGGACCCTGGGACAGCCACCACTGCGCGATCCCCAGGTCGAGGTGCGTGTGCACGTCCCGGCCGGTCACCCAGTTGCGGACGATCGGCTTCGACCTGCGGCCCATCCACCACCAGGGACTCGGGCCGTCGGTGCCGTCGACCGTCCGCTTGCGGAACGCCCACACACCCTGGTCGTAGTAGTACGCCTTGGGATACGACTGGCGCTCGGTCGACACCCGGCGGGAGGGGTCGCCGTAGGGGACGAGCCGGTCGTCGACGATCTCGAGCGCCCGCAGCGGGTGGTCGTCGGCCGCTTCCCACACGGTCATGACCGAATCGAGGTCGGGGTCGGCGTCGAGCTCCGCCAGGCAACGATCGATCAGCTCGCCGTCGATCATCACCGTGTTGCCGAGCAGCACCACGACGTTCTCTAGGCCGGGCCGCTCGCCGTCGACATGGTGGACCGCGTGCCGGATGACCTCGCCGTGATTGACGTGGTGGCCGGCGAGCGCTTCCGGTCGCTCGATCACCGTCGCCCCGCTGTCGCGGGCCGCCGCGGCGATCGACTCGCCGTCGGTCGACACGAACACCTCGGCGATGCGCTCGGCGTCGAGCGCCGCCTGGATCGGGTAGGCGACGAGCGGGCGACCACCGAGCGGGTGGACGTTCTTGTCCCGGATCGACTGGCTCCCGGCGCGCGCGGTGACGATCGCGACGTTCACTCGCGCTCCGCCTCCGCCCGCAGCTCCTCGAGGATCTGCAGCAGGCCCTGTCCCATGTCGACGAAGCAGTCGGTCGTCAGCTTACGGCCGACGCGGGGCGAGAAGGCGTACGGGGTCACCCGGTAGTGCTCGTCCCCCGGCTCGACGTAGTCGATCTCCAGCTCGCGACCGAGGATCTCCGAGAACATGGTGAACAGGTCGCGGGCTCGGAGCGGATGGTGACCGGAGAGGGTCAGGTGCTGGTTGGCGTAGGCGTCGTCCAGCGCCCGCACGCTCAGCCGCGCGGCGTCCTCGACGTGGATGTAGTCGCGGGCGTCGTCGGGGCGGCCGGCGTGGCGGACGCGACCGTCGCGGTATGCCTGCGCGAGCAGGCGGTGGACGCCGTTCGAGGCGTCGGCGCGGGGTCCGTAGAGGCTGCCGTAGCGCAGGATGGTGAAGGCGACGCCGAAGCGGCGCTGGTACTCCTCGACGTACGCCTCGCACGCCTGCTTGCTGCACCGGTAGAAGCCGCCGGCCCGGCTGTAGACGTAGACCGTGCTGGCGAGGACGAAGCGGTCGACCTCGGCCCGGCGGGCCGCCTCGAGGGCGTGCACGGTGCCGACGACGTTGACCTCGGCGGTTTCGACCGGCTCGCCGGCCGTCTTGTCGAGGTCGGAGGCGGCCGCGAGATGGAAGAGCGAGCGACAGCCCGCCGCCGCGGCGGCCAGCGCCTCCCCGTCGCGGACGTCACCGACCACCATCTCCTGTCCGGCCGAGAGGTGCGGCGATTCGACGCGGTCGAAGACGACGACGTCGTGCCCTTCGGCGGTGAGGGCGTCGGCGACGTAGCTGCCGAGGAAGCCGGCCCCCCCGGTGACCAGCGCCCGGCTCATCGCTCCGCCTCGAGGGCCCGCAACAGGTTCTCCACCGACTCCATCTCCATCGCCGTGCGCCCCTCGATCGCGTAGGAGCCGAGATGGGGCGACAGCACGACCCTATCGGATCGGGTCAGCGGGCCGTGGTAGGGCTCCTCGTCGAAGACGTCGAGGAACGCGCCGCCGAGACGCCCCGCCGCGAGAGCGTCGCCCAGCGCCGACTCGTCGACCAGACCGCCGCGAGCGACGTTGATCAGCAGCGCGCCGGGCCGCATGCGCGCCAGCCGGTCGCCGTCGAGCAGCGGCCCGTCCACCGCCGAGGCGTCGACGTGCAGGGTGACGACGTCGCTCGCCTCCAGCAGCGGCACGAGTTCCACCAGGTCGATGTCGTGCGCCGCGGCGAACGCCGCGTCGGGCCTGGGGTCGCAGGCCAGCAGCCGCACGTCGAAGGGGCCCAGCAGCTCCGCCAGCCGGCGGCCGGTCCGTCCGAGGCCGACGATGCCGACGGTACGACCACGCAGCAGCGATCCCATCGGCTTGGTCCACCGCCCCTGCCGGATCAGCCGGTCGGCGAGCGCAAGGTGCCGCAGGGTGGCGAGGATGCCGGCGAGGGTGAGCTCCGCCACCGGGTCGACGTGCGCGATCGAGGTCGTCCGCACCTCGATGCCGAGCTGCTCGGCGGCCTCGAGGTCGATCTCGTCGGTGCCGACCCCGCAGCGGGAGATGACGCGCAGCGATTGCGCCGCCTCGAGCGTCGCGCGATCGAGGCGCTCGGTACCGGCGATCAGCCCCTCCGCGGCGGCGAGGAACGCCGCCGCCTCGCCGGCCACCAGCCGCCGGCCGTGGGGGTTGAGCACCACCTCGTGCCCCGCCGCCGCCAGCCGCTCCAACGGAGCGCGGTCGTGAGCGCCGAAGCTGCTGGTGGAGATGGCGATCCGCGCCACGTCACGCCCTCACGACGTTCGGCGCGTCGGCCGGCAGCACCCCGCGAGTGTCGATCACCGTACGCGCATGGTCGAGCACCCATCGATAGTCGACGCCGGCATGGTCGGTGACGACGACGACGGCGTCGAACGATGCGATCGTGTCGCCGTCGAGCGGCACCGACGGCAGGGGAGGCAGGTGGCGCCAGGTGCGCATCTCCGGCGGCCGGGGGAAGTACGGATCGTGGTAGGCGACCTCGGCTCCCGCTTCGTGGAGCAGGCGGAAGATCTCGAACGCCGGGCTCTCCCGGGGATCGCCGACGTCGCGCTTGTAGGCGAGTCCGAGCAGCAGCACGCGGCGGCTGTCGAGCCGCGGACCGCCGTCGATCGCCTCGCGCACCTTGGCGACCACGTGGCGGGGCATGGCGATGTTGACTTCGCCGGCCAGCTCGATGAAGCGGGGCTCGACGCCGTGCTGTCGCGCCTTCCACGCCAGGTAGAAGGGATCGATCGGGATGCAGTGGCCGCCCCATCCGGGGCCGGGGTCGAAGCGCATGAAGCCGAACGGCTTGGTCTCCGCAGCGTCGAGGACCTCCCAGATGTCGATCCCCATCGGCTCCAGTACGAGCTTCAGCTCGTTGACCAGCGCGATGTTGACGGCACGGAAGACGTTCTCGAGCAGCTTCGACGCCTCGGCGATGCGGGCGTGGGGGACACGGACGATCTCGACGACGGCCTGCTCGTAGAGCGCCTCGGCGACGTCGCCGGAGAGCGGGTCGACGCCGCCGACGAGCTTCGGAATCTCCCGGGTGCCGAAGGAGGGATTGCCGGGATCCTCCCGCTCCGGCGAGTAGGCGAGGAAGAACTCCTCGCCGGCGGTCAGGCCCGACGCCGCGAGAGCCGGCAGCAGCAGCTCCTCGCAGGTGCCGGGGTAGGTGGTCGACTCCAGCACCACCAGCTGGCCGGGCCGCAGCGTGTCGGCGATCGACGCCGCGCTGCGCATGACGAAGCGCATGTCGGGCTGGCGCCGCTCGTCGAGCGGGGTGGGGACGCAGATCAGCAGCGCGTCCGGGTCGGCGAGCCGGCGCGGGTCGCTGGTCGCGGCGAACCGCTCGCCGGCGACCAGGGTGGCGATGCGCTCCGCTCCGATGTGCTCGATATAGCTCTCGCCGGCGTTGAGCTGCGCGACCTTGCGGTCGTCGATGTCGAAGCCGAGGACGCGGAAGCCGGCCTCCGCGAAGGTCAGCGCCAGCGGGACCCCGACGTAGCCGAGCCCGAGGACGGCGACCTCGGCCTGGTGGTCGCGAATGCGGGCGAGCAGCTCTCTCGCGATCGGGGTCATCGGCAGGGTGCGCGGGAGATCGCCCGGCACGGGCGGAGCCGACCGGCCGCCGTGGCCGGCGGAGGTGGGTCGTCGATCGGCGGATCGCCTACGGCTGCCGCGGGGACGCCGGCGGGGAGTGCTCGATGATCGAGCCGGAGACCACGCCCGCCGCCACCGAGGCGAGAGGGGGGACGAACCCGAAGCCGACGACGCACGCGCGGCAGAACTCGTCGGGATGGAGGATCCGCTCGGTGTCGATGCGGGTGACGATGCCATCGCACAGCCAGTGGAAGACCTCCTTGTTCGCCTGCGTCGTCGAGGTCTCTCCGACCGTCAGGTTGTCGGCCCACCCGCGCTGCCGCGGCGTGAGCGCCGGCATGCAGCCGTCCGGTTCGACACTGACCAGACGAGTCTCGGAGCGACCGCGGACCTCGCCGCTCTCGTCGTAGACCGCTAGGTAGTACTCGGCCGCCTCCTGGCGGCGGTCTTCGAGATAGTCCTCGAGCCACTCGCGATCGCGACCCTCCATCCAGTCGCGGCTCTGCAGGATCTCCCACCACTCGTCGGTCAGGAGGTGCTGCTCGCGGTCCTCCGGACGGGGAAAGGTCGCCCAGTAGCCGCCGTCGCCAGCGGGTGTCGCGGCGACGTAGTAGAAGGCGCCGACCGGGTTCAGTCGGCGGAAATAGAGGCGGACCTCGTCACCGCCGGCGAGCCCTCCGACGCGGCCCTCGGCCACCCCGTTCTCCTCGAGCGGCAGGCAGTCGAGGTCGCCGAGCTCGAAGGTGGGAGACTGCCCGGCGGCCGCTGTGGCCAGGGCGATGGCGAGGGTGGCAGCAAACCCGAACGTGCGTTTCATCTAGAGCATACCCCTCCGAATCATCCAGCGAGCGGTCATCGCTCGCTTCCCCTCGTCGATTCGCGGCGCAAGCATACGGTCTGCCGCTCGCGACCGTCAACCGCGCGACGGCAGGCCGTGGCCGAGGATCGCGCGGACGTAGCGATCGACGATCGGCGTCGATTCGAGCCGCGGGATCGCGCGCCGCAGCACCTCCGCAGCGCGATCGGTCGCTCCGCTCTCATGGAAGGCGACCGCGAGATAGAAGAGGAGCGCCGGTCGCTCGGCCGGCGGCTCCCCGTGCGCCAGCAGCCGTTCGATCGCCCGCTGCCAGTCGGAGCCGCGATAGGCCGCCTCGCCGCCGATCCACGACGGCTCCGGGTCCGCGGGGTAGCGTTGCGCGAGGCGGTCGGCGTCGGCGAGCACCGCGATGAGCTCGGCCGCCGATGCGGCTCCGTCGAGCTGGCGGCGCAGAGCGGCGAGTTCGGTCACCGGCGCCCGCGCACCGCCGGGCTGCGGCACGTCGGACGGCGCGGCCGGCGGTCGGGTCGTCGGGACGGACGGTGGATCGGCGGGCTCCGACGCCCGCTCGGGCAGCTCCGAGACCTCCGCCCCTTCCGGCAGCCCCCTGGCGATCGTGCGCTCCCGCTTGCGGACGGGACGACTCGCTCGACGCCCGGGGTCGAGCGAGACGACGATCGACCCTGCCTCCGTGAAGCGCTCAGCGGCGATCAGGCAGTCGATCAACAGCAGCATCTCGGGCTCGGGCAGCCGGGGGATGCCGCAGCCGACCAGCCGCTCGAACGAGGCGCACTGGCGGTCCTGGAGGTAGGCGCGCTCGAGCGCGCAGGCGATCGCCGGGTTCGATGGATCGAGGGTGACGGCCGGCTCCAGCAGCTCGATCGCCTCGTCGCCGCGACCCTCGTCGACCAGCAGGCGGCCGAGCATCAGCTGCCACTCGAGTCGCCCGGGATCATCCGCGAGCAGTCCGCGGAGGCGTCCGATGCGGTCGTCGGGCGCCAGTGCGACCAGCTCATCGCGGGTCCGGCGGTGGCGCAGCGGCTCGAACGCGGGGACCGACGACAGCAGCTCCGCTGTCGCCTCGGCGACGAGGCGCTCGTCGAGCGCGCGTCGCCGCTCGCCGGACAGCGTCGAATAGGTGCCGGCGAGCCGTTCGAGGTCGATGATGCGGTCGACGGCCC